>NZ_JBWKYN010000103.1:0-20220 GCF_059423785.1 Arcicella sp. GW458-12-2-14-TSB2
GTAAAAGCCAGCCCAATTGGGCTGGCTTTTACTGTTTAAAACTTTATCGTTAAAACAATTTCTCTTGTGGTGGTTTTGCACCTGCCAAGCGGATATAAACGGTAGTTTGTCCTCTATGGTGAGTTTGGTGTTCGAAAGACTTAGCTAATGCCATTCCTTTGGTCATTTCAAATCTGCCGAACAACTTTATGTTTTCGTTCAATTGAGCAGGAGTCATTTTCTTTACACTGCTTATTACAAAATCATAACCTGCCATTACTAATTTTGTAACGTTTGCTTTTGATTTGTCAGTACTCTTTTCTGATTCTCCCATTCCGATTGGACTTTTTTCCCCCGTAGCCGCTGCAGTAAAACCATAGTTAGCATCAGTCAAATGAAGCATTTGCTCAGCGAATGAACGCATTTCAGGCGTTGGTTTCAAGGCATATCCTGTTTCAGGCATCGCATCAAGGTATTCTTTGGTATACGTTTTGGCTCGTTCCCACTCTTTTACCATTTCATCAACTGATGTTTGAGCTTGGGCAAAATTCATGACACCTAAAGTAAATATTAGGGACATTAACAGTTTAACTGATTTCATAGTTTTGTGTTTAAAATTTGAATTGAAAGATATGCTATTAGAATGCAAAAATACGTCTTAAAATGGTATTGTAGGTAGAAAAGTATAAGCTATTTGAGGCTACTTTATAGTGGTAATTGAATATTTAATAAGGTAATTGTTGAAATTTTATAAATCCTTACTTGACACACTGACTTTAGAATCTTAAGTTTGTCCTACAATATCTAAAACATAATTTAATAATTAGCTATGATGAAGTATGTAACACAAAATGGAGAGGTGCTTGAAGGGGAGACTTATCCTGACATAATTGTTGGATTTCGTAATGGATTAGAGTTTCCAGCTAACCAAACAACGCTGGAATTTATGGTTAGCTTTGCTAACAGACATCTTAAATCAAATGGTTCAAAAATTAGTACGCTTTCGTACGGTGCTTTTTTAGCAGACTTAGTCACTAATAAGTATCTGACAAAAACTGAATAAAAATATAAAATCTCTCGTTCTAATAATTAGAACGAGAGATTTTATATTAAAGGCTTTGTTGTAGCGCTACTATCTGCTCAAACTCATTCTTCAACTTATAACTTAAATTTTCAAAAATCTCGAAGTACTTCATATAAGTTTCATGATTTTTAAGATTTGGTTGGTAAATCTCGCTCGATTTTACTGTTGCTGCTGCCGCTTCCAGATTCCTATAAGCTCCTAGTTGTGTCAGTCCAAGTAAGGCTGTTCCTAACGCTACACTATCATGATGGTCGTTCACATAGATATTTTTTCCATACATGTCTGTCAGAATCTGAGTCCATAGAGGTAAAGACGCATAAGCTCCGTTGATATAAAGGCTATCAAAATTTCTATGCGTTTCAAGAATTTTGCCAATACTATATATCTCAAAAAGAATACCTTCTAGCGTAGCACGGACAAAATGTTTTCGTTCATGACTGATATTCAAACCAAAATACATTCCACGAGCATTAGCATTCCAAAGTGGCGCTCTTTCTCCCAATAAATAAGGTAAAAATAATAAGCCATCAGCACCAGCCTTTACTTGGGCGGCCTCCTTAAATAAATCGTTGACGACATCCTCAAAGTCTAAGTCACCAGAGAAATCACCGAATTGTCGGGCAAACCATTCAAAAACTACTCCTCCATTATTCGTTGGGCCACCCGAAACATAATAGCCATCGGCTAGTAAATAATTAAAAAAGCGGTTCTTATCATCTTTCAGTACCTCTTTACCAGCCACTCGTACAGCACCACTCGAACCAATCGTGATGGTAGCTCTGCCTGAACCAACAATTCCTGCTCCCAGGGTAGCCAAACAACCATCACTAGCGCCGACAATCAGGGTAGTTTTGGCAGGCAAGCCCAAGGTAAAGCAATATTCTTTTTTCAGAAATAAATTGGTATTGAATACAGATAGTGGTTCAGAGAGTCGGTCAGCAGTAATGCCTGCAAAATCTAACGAATCTTGATTCCACTTAAGCTGATGGATATCAAAAAGCCCCGTTGATGACGCAATACTATGGTCGACTACATATTCACCAGTAAGCTGTTTGATAACGTATTCTTTTAACGAAATAAATTTATGAGTTTGTGCAAAACGCTCTTTGTCATGATTTTTTATCCAAGTAATCTTTACAATGGGTGACATCGGGTGAATGGGCGTTCCCGTTGTGTTAAAAATACTTTCCCCTTTAGGATATTGCTTTAAGGCTTCGGCTTCTTTTACTCCTCTATTGTCTGCCCAAATAATAGCATTTCCTAGGGGCGTCCCATTTTTATCAACGGCCAATACACTGTGCATCGAAGAGCTAAAACAGATAGCAGTTACTTTATATTTTTTAGGATGAACATATTCGTTCAATAGATTTTTGAGAATATAAAGTGTAGTAATGAAAATTTGCTCAGGGTCTTGTTCGCTATAATCTGGCTGGGGATGAAAGGTTGGGTATGAACCTTTTTTCCAACAAAGCAGTCGCCCATTCATATCAAAAGCATGAACTTTAACAGCAGAAGTATTAATGTCGATGGTAATAAGACAATCCATAGTTATGTGTAAGCTATGAGCCGTAAGCTATCAGCTGTGAGCTTTTTTTTAGTTTATAAAATTGGGTAATTTTCTTGGCTTTGAGTTATAAGCTATGAGCCTTGAGCTTTTTTTCTTGTTGTCCAACAAAAAGCTCATTGCTCACGGCTCATCACTCAAAGCTTAAAAGCTAGTCAGTATTTTTTCTAAACTCCCGTGGCGTATAGCCAGTTAGTTTTTTGAATGTCGATGAAAAATGCTGGGATGAATAAAAGCCTGTTTCCAATGCAATATCAGTTAAACTTAAATCTTTTCGACTTAATAATTTAATGGCTTCAGATATTCTGATATTGATAAGGTAATTTAATGGAGAAAAACCCGAAAATGCCTTTACTTTTTCACTAAAGGCGGTTGTTCCTAATCCCACCAAACCAGCCATTTCTTCTACCGACCACGAATGTGATAAGTTCTCTCTAAGAGTTTGCTCCAATTTCAAAAAAGTTTGTGGGAAATCTCGCCTGAGGTTATCCTGTTTGCTCAAATGTCTCACCGCAGTAATCAACAGTTCGTCAATCAAATGGTTGACGCGTGTTCTGTAACCTAATTCTTTAGAGAATAACTCAGATTCAATATTTTGAAAGATTTGCTGACAAGCTTTTAAACGTGTTAGAACAGGTTTTTTATTAAGCGTAAGAATTTTTCCAATGACTCTTTGGTCTGTTTCCGAAATACTACTCCATTCGCCCAAAACTAATTCTCCATTGGCTTCGAAATGAGAAGGTTTTATCGTAATCCACATTAATGCACCAATGTCATATGCTCCTTTACTACTTCCACTTGACTGCCACGGACAAGTCAGCGAGACGTCGTTGGGATAAAGTAAAAAAGGTTGCCCGTCAATAATCCAATCAAATTTCCCATCAATAATCAAACAAATTCTGATGCCTTCGTTCGTTTTTATTTCTTGGGAATTGAGCTGAATATTTTGGATTTTATAATTGGCAAACTCAATAATGTACGGGAAATACGACAATTCCTTCGCCTTTCCTTGGTACAGTATAAATTGACTCATCAGGTTATGGAATAATTGAAAGTTTTCGTGAGTGAGATTTTAACAAAATTAGGTCAATTTTTTATAAAAATATTACAAAAATCACCGCTGTAAAAAAATGAAAGTTTTTCTTGAAATAACCATGAAAATTTGTGCTCAATACATCCAGTATATCATTTAGAAATAGCCTAAGAGGAGAAATTAATATGAAGCTTTCACTCGAAAAGATAGTTATCTACTAGCTGTTTAAGATGAAACTAGGTGAATAAGTAAATGTCGAAGGACAATACTACGAAGGTAAAAATCAAAAACCCGTTAAATACAATAATTATTAACAATCAATTAATCGTTTACAAACCCTAAAATTTATTAATAATAACTCATAATAATTTATTCAAAAACGTAACTCAACTATGAAAAAACTTAGACTATTCTGTCATTTTGAAACACAGATTCTTCCCAGAGCCATTATATATTTGGCTTTGATGTTTTGCTCATTTACTTCAATGACTCAGGATTTAGTCGTGAAGGGAACAGTTACTGATAAAACTAATAGTGCTGTTCCGGGTGTTGCTGTTCAAATAAAAGGAACTAATCAAGGAACAAATACCGATGCTACGGGGAATTATAAAATTTCAATTCCTAGTAATGCCACTTTAATTTTTTCTTCTATTGGTTATGTTACCCAAGAAATTGTAGTGGGCGGAAAAAGCATTATTAATGTTTCGTTGGTAGACGAGACTAAAAACCTTGAAGAAGTAGTAGTAACTGCTTTGGGTATTAAGAAAGAAGCGAAAAAACTAGGCTATGCTACAGCTAGTGTAAATGCCGAACAAATAACCACTAACCGCCAAGTGAACTTTATGAATGGTTTACAAGGAAAAATGGCTGGGGTAAATATCACTTCATTAGGTACAGGCCCTGCTGGAACTAGTAAAATCAGGATTCGTGGTCAGTCGTCATTCAATGGACAAAACAATCCATTGATTGTTGTGAATGGTGTGCCTATGGATAATACCAATTTTGGTGCAAACCCAAATGGGAATAGTGACGGTTCGTTAGCTAACAGAAGTTTTAATACGTCTGATGGTGGTGATGGATTGACAAGTATCAATCCAGATGATATCGAGACCATGACCGTTTTGAAAGGTGCAACAGCGGCGGCTTTGTACGGTTCTCGTGCAAAGGATGGTGTAGTAATGATTACAACCAAAACCAAAGGAACTGGAAAAGGAATAGGCATTGAGTACAATAGTAATTATACAGTCGATACACCATTGGATTATACTGATTTTCAATATGAATACGGTCAAGGAGAAAATGGTGTTCGACCTACTACGCCTAATCCACAAACAGGTGTTTGGAGTTTTGGAGAGAAGTTTCAGCCCGGTATGAAGCAGATTTTATTTGATGGCATAGAAGTACCTTACGAACCAGTTTATAATCGTATTAATAAATTTTATCGTACTGGAACGTCTTGGACGAATACCGTTTCTCTTTCTTCTGGTTCAGAAAAGGGTGGATTCAATTTATCGCTTTCTAATTTGAGCAATACCAGTATCGTTCCAAATTCTGATTATAACAAAAAGACGATAAATTTAGGCTTTAACTACAACCTGAATCCTAAGCTTATTTTAATGGGTAACATTAATTATTCAAATGAATATAATCGTAACCCACCGCAAATCGGTAACCAAGATTTAAGTACGCCAACTGTACTTTATACGCTATCAAACTCTATGCCTTTTGATTTACTTGAGTCTAAACGTTTAGATGCCAATGGAGACGAATATGTGTGGTCGCGTTTCAGAAACCGTACAAATCCTTATTATTCAGTATATGAACGCTTTGAAAATATACGTCGCGACCGTATTTTAGGCAATATTACTCTCCGCTATAATGTTACAGATTGGTTGTACTTACAAGGTAGAATTGGACAAGATTATTATTCTCGTGACCAAGATTATAACTTCCCAACGGGTGAAGCTTCATTAGGTGTTGCTC
The DNA here is from genome assembly GCF_059423785.1 of Arcicella sp. GW458-12-2-14-TSB2. NCBI lineage: Bacteria > Pseudomonadati > Bacteroidota > Cytophagia > Cytophagales > Flectobacillaceae > Arcicella > Arcicella sp. GW458-12-2-14-TSB2. Next base: position 5,644 of record NZ_JBWKYN010000103.1, read on the forward strand.
CAGTGGGCTTTGTTAATGGACAGTACACTCAAGAGACACGTCGCTTTCGTGAAACAAATGCGGATTTCTTGATTGGTGCTAAAAAGACTTTTGGTGATTTCAATATCGATTTAACATTGGGAGGAAACCAAATGTACCGTCGTAGTGATTATAACAGCGTTTATGTTCAAAACTTTGTAGTTCGTGGCCTTTATACGGTAATGAACGGACAGTTGAAAGACCCCTTATATGGACTTAGCGAACGTCAGGTAAATTCGTTATACGGTGCAGCTGAGATTTCTTACAAAAACTTTTTATTTGTGAACGTAACAAGCCGTAACGACTGGTTCTCAACACTTGCCCCAGGTTCACGCGCAGTTCAATATCCTTCGGTAACAGGAAGTTTTGTATTTACACAGGCTTTCAATACGATGCCTGATTGGCTATCATTTGGTAAATTAAGAGCAGCTTATGCAGAAGTAGGTAGTGATACCGACGTACAACCTTATGCTAACAACTTGTTTTATACCGTGGGTAGTAATCTTTTACAAAACCAGCCAATTGGTTCTATCAATACTACTACAGTTCCTAATTCGTCACTTCGTCCAATGCGTGTGAATGAAACAGAATTTGGTGTAGAATTGAAATTGTTCCAAAATAAAATAGGATTAGATTTTTCTTACTATAAGAAAATCACTTCAGACCAAATCCTGTCGGCACAAGTATCGGATGCATCTGGTTACCAAACTACCTTGTTGAACAGTGGTAAAAGCCAAAACGAAGGGATTGAAGCAATGCTTACTTTCTCGCCAGTAAAGAGCAATAAGTTTTCTTGGGACGTAAATATTAATGGTTCATACAATACTTCTAAAGTATTAGAATTAGCAGGAAACCAAAGTAATATCACTGTTGGAACGGGTATTTACACAGGAGTATTGCGTCAGGTAGTAGGATTACCGCTAGGACAGTTGTATGGCTTTGCTTACAAACGTGATGAGCAAGGACGTAAAGTGTTTAACGACCAAAGTGGTCGCCCAGAAAGAACAAATGATTTGGTGAGTTTTGGAAGTGCTTTACCAAAATGGGTTGGAGGGATTACTAATAATTTCCGCTACAAAGACATTCTATTCTCATTCTTGATTGACTTTAAGTTAGGTGGAAAAATGATTTCAGGTACAAACTACAATGCTTGGCGTGAAGGTTTACACAAAGGAACGTTAGTAGGACGTGAGCAAAACTACGTAATTGGTGAAGGAGTAAACAGCAAAGGAGAACCAAATGCAGTTAAAACACCTTTACAGTCTTATTATGAAACTATCCGTGCTAATAACATTGCAGAAGAATTTGTGTATGATTCGGGCTTCTGGAAGTTGCGTCAAATTACAATTGGGTATGATTTTACTAAAAAATTACCTAAAAACTGGTTTATCAAAGGCATCAAATTGAATGCAGTAGCTAACAATGTATTGATGATTAAAAAATGGGTGCCAAACCTTGATCCTGAGCAATTCGGCTTCTCGTCTGATAACCTTGTAGGTTTGGAATCAACAGGCTTACCAACTAGCAGAAGTATTGGATTCAATTTGAATGTTAAATTCTAAAAAAGCTATAGGATACTAAATACTGTCTTTTGTACTTCTAATCGGATTAATTCACAAGTACTCAATTGTTAATATTAAGAAAATGAAAAAAATAACATTATATATATTCAGTTTACTAATCGCTTCCAGCTTTCTAAGCAGTTGTGACAAGGGCTTTGACGAGTTAAATACCAACAAAGTAAACCCTACCGCCCTTAACCCTGTTTATGAATTAAACAATGCTACCCTCAGAACGTCATTTACATGGCAATCTGTTATTTACGAAGCGGCGATTGTACAACAAATCGTTAGTCCATACCTTGGGGTAAATGCTGGAGGAAACGTAAATCAAAATAACACTTCTGTTACAGGAGTAAATTGGCAAAGATATTACAGGGAAGTAAATAAACATTTGGTTGATGTTATTGCTAAAACCAAAGGTGATGCTACTCGCAGTAACTTATACAATATGGCTCGTATTTGGAAGGCATATACTTTCATGATTTTGACAGATAGTTATGGTGATGTTCCTTATAGCGAAGCAGGTTTAGGTTATTTGCAAGGAACGGTTTTTCCTAAATATGATGCCCAACAAGCCATCTATACGGATATTTTGAAAGAATTAGACGAAGCATCTGCTGCCTTAGATGCTAACAAAACCAAAGAAGTAAGTGATATTATTTATACAGGAGATATAACAAAATGGAAACGTTTAGGATACTCTTTATTATTGCGTGCGGCTATGCGTTTGACTAAAGTTGATGCTAATACAGCACAGACTTACGTGAAAAAAGCATTTGCTGGGGGAGTAATGTTATCTAATGCTGATAATTGTATCTTACGCCATTCAGCAGCCTATACAAATGAAATTGGTAGCCAGTTGAACGGAAGTGAAAGAGCCAATTTTTATTTGCACGGAGCTTTTGTTAATTTCTTAAAAAGTACTAATGACCCTCGTTTAGGGATTATCGCTTTGAAGTATAATACTAAACTTCAGGACGTTAACAATTTTACGAAAGACCCTGCTGCTCAGATTGGAATACCTGCTGGCTACGACCAAAGTACTATTGCTAGTACTCCAAATTATCCAGGAGCCATAGAATTGTATTCACAAGTTGACAGAACTAAAATAGGTAGATTTGATGCTCCATGTTTCTTTGTAACCTATAGCCAGTCACAACTTTTATTGGCTGAGGCTGCTCAGCGAGGTTGGATAACTGGCAATGTATCAGACTATTATAAAGCAGGTGTAAAAGGACACATGCAGCAGTTTACAGAATATGATGCCAATTCGAATGTATCTGATGCTACTATTGACGCTTATTTTACGGCGAATCCGTTTGTTGCAACAAAAGCCTTGGAGCAAATTAACACGCAATATTGGGTATCATCATTCATGAATTCTCCTGAAGGGTTTGCTAATTTCCGTAGAAGTGGCTTTCCTGCACTAACACCAAATCCATATCCTGGAAAAGAAATTAAAGGGAATTTTATCAATCGCTTATCGTATCCTGTAGATGAAATATCAGTCAATAAAACAAATCTTGATGCGGCAGTAGCTCGTCAAGGTGCTGATAATCTTGACACTAAAGTGTGGTGGGATAAGTAATATCAACAATACTTACAACTATTATCCAATACCATGAATACTAAAGACTCCATGTTTTCATGGAGTCTTTATTTTATCATAAAAAGATTGATAAAGATAAATCATCGAATCGTCCTACATTTTATTTATTTTAGCTTTTCAAACCATTTTTTAATATTTATCCAAACAAAGTAAACTTTAAACATTATGCAAATCGGAATTATAGGCTTAGGCAAAATGGGGTTTAATTTAGCCCTTAACTTAAATAGGAACGGCTATGAAGTAGTTGCCAATGACGTGAATGCTGAGTTTGTTCAAAAAATTGCTGAACAAGGAATACAACCTGCAAATTCTATTGAAGAATTAACCCAACAATTGAGCGGGAGAAAAGTGATTTGGTTGATGGTGCCCGCAGGTGAGATTGTCGATCAAGTAATTGAAAACCTATTACCTTATTTGAATAGTGCTGATATTGTTATTGACGGAGGAAATTCAAATTATAAAGAATCGAAAAAGCGTTATAATTACCTAAAAACAAAAGGAATTGATTTCTTAGATTGTGGTACTTCTGGGGGTACTTCTGGTGCATTGAATGGTGCTTGTACCATGATTGGGGGAGATAATGAAGTATTCGCGTATGTTGAAAAGGTATTCAAAGATATTTCTGTAGAAAACGGATATTTACATACAGGAGCAGCAGGAAGCGGACACTTTACTAAGATGGTTCATAATGGCATCGAATACGGTATGATGCAAGCCATTGCCGAAGGGTTTGAGGTTTTTGAACATTCAGAATTTGATATTGACTTCCAGAAAACAGCTAAAATGTTAAACCATGGCTCGGTAGTACGTGGATGGTTGATGGAGTTGACAGAAAAGGCATTTTCAAAAGACCCTAATTTAGATACTATTAAAGGAATTATGCATTCTTCAGGAGAAGGTAAATGGACTTTGGAAACCGCTTTAGACTTGGGGGTTCCTACACCAGTAATTGCTTTGTCGGTCATGATGCGTTATCGTTCACAAATGGAAGATACTTTTTCTGGGAAAGTAGTAGCCGCTTTGAGAAATGAGTTTGGTGGTCATGCTGTAGAAAAAAAATAAGGTATCTGAGCGTCTGAATCTGATAAAAATTCTGACGCTCAGATGATACAGTCATTCTCAAAAGAAGCAGAAAGGAAAAGTATTTTAAATACCCTAACATCGATGAGCTCCGTCAGAATTCATCGATTGAAAGATAATGAGCCATTTTTATATAGGAATTGATATTGGAACAACTGCCACCAAAGCAATTGTTTTTACAAATGAAGGGAAAATAATACAGCAATATTCGAAAGAATATGATATGTATCACCCTAAATCAGATTGGAGTATCCAAAAACCCTCTGACATTTTAGAGGCTGTTCTTGAGTGTATTGAGAAGCTTACTGAAAATATTAATCCGTATTTCATCAGTTTTAGTTCGGCCATGCAAAGTTTGATTGCGGTGGATGAAAAAGGAAATCCTTTGACGGATGTAATTCTTTGGGCAGACAACCGTGCGAGTGCTGAAGCATCTGAATTGAAAGAGAGTGAGTTGGGGAAACAATTTTATGGAAAAACAGGTATTCCTATTCATACCTTTTGTCCGATGACCAAAATACTTTGGTTAAGAGAAAATAAGCCTGATATTTTTATCAGCACACATAAATTTATTAGTATCAAAGAATACGTTTGGCATCATTTAACAGGTGAGTTTGTGGTGGATTCTTCTATGGCATCAGGTACAGGGTTAATGAATATCGCAGACCTTACTTGGAATATCGATATATTAACTCACCTAGGGATTAATGAATGTAAACTTTCCACGATTGTAAGCCCTAAGCATACTGCGCAAACTCTCGTGGGTAATAAAACGTTGGTAATAGGAGCGGGGGACGGAGCTTTAGCAAATCTGGGGACTGGAGCGATGGAAAAAGGTAGAATGTCTTTAACCATTGGTACAAGTGGTGCCGTAAGACTACCGATTGAAGAGCCTTTTATTGATGGCAAAATGCGTACACAATGTTATCATTTGGTCGATAATCAGTATCTTGTACTAGGAGCAGTAAATAACGGAGCTGTTATTTTACAATGGTTAAAAGAAGCAATTTTAGAGACCCAAGAATCATTTGAATCGCTGTTTGAACAAGCAAATACGATTGAAGCTGGTGCTGATGGGCTAATTTTCGTTCCTTACTTACTAGGAGAAAGAGCACCAATTTGGGATGCATCTGCCCAAGGAACTTTACTAGGCATTACCATCAACCATACAAAAGCACATTTTATTCGAGCGACGCTAGAGGGCATTCTATTTGGTTTATTAAGTATTACTGATATTTTATTACCCGAAAAATCTGCCAGAAAAAATTTGACTATTATGGCAAGTGGCGGTTTTGCAAAGAGTGATGTCTGGCTACAAATCGCCGCTGATATTTTTCAAATGAAAGTAGTGGTTTCACAAACCATTGAAGGTTCTGCTTGGGGGGCAGTGATGTTAGGGCTAGATGCTTTTGGGATGACCACACATTGTCTGGATATTGATGAGAAAATATTTATACCCAATCCTACGCATGAAAGAGTTTATCAAGAAAGTTTTAGGAAATTCAATAAAGTGTATGAAGCCTTAAAATCATTATAAGTAGAAGCACAACAATATAAATGCCCTGATACGATGCAAAATAGCATATTATCAGGGCATTTATGCTTGTATATTATTAAGAAATTTTAAAAAATATTTGCAAATACAATTTTGATTAATAATCTTTGTCTATCGGTTTTATAGTCTAATAAAACTATAATTTAACTATGCTTAACGTATAGTTGTAAGCGTAATTTTTGTAATTAATCATGGCAGTACATTTTTTAACAGTTCCGGGTTTAGGGAGTTCAGGGCCAAAGCACTGGCAAACGATTTGGGAACAGCAATACCCAGATGTGTTTAGCAGAGTAGAACAAGAAGATTGGGATTTGCCAGTTGTCGAAAAATGGGTTGAAACTTTGCGAAAATCTATTAGTAATTTACAAGAGCCTACAGTATTAATTGCACATAGTTTAGGATGTTTAGCAGTCGTGTTGTGGGCAAAAAAATATACTTCTGATAAAATAGAAGGCATTTTATTTGTAGCACCACCAGACTCAGAAAGGACAGATTTTCCTAAAGAAATTTCAGGATTTTCGCCTATTCCTTCCGAAGAAATTCCTTATAAAAGTGTATTGATTGCTAGCACAAATGATGAATACGCAACGATTGAAAGAGCGAAGGAATGGGCAGGAAATTGGGGAAGTCAATTTGTAAATATTGGTTCGGTAGGACATATTAATGCCAATTCTAACCTTGCAGATTGGCAAGTAGGCAAAGGCATCATCAATTCAATTTTTAACACTTCATTATAAATAATTTTACAGTTCATCAACATGCAAGAACCTATCGATAAAAAACGTCCTAAAGCCTTACAAGCCAGTAATTTTGTACCAAATTTTTGGCTGATTAAGGAGATGGGGCGATGGAGTAACCTCCCCAAAAATATTGAAAATCAACCCAATTTCACGCTCAATGAATTAATGCTTTTTCGTCCTTTAGTACTAAGTTTTTTTTCACCATCTTGGAATAACTATGGGGAAATACACTTAGAATTACTACAAAAGGCACATAAGCGACTGAAAAATATTGGAGCTGAAATTCTAGTAATGACGGACGTATTACCTGAGAAACTAGATTCTTTAGCCAATGAGTACAAATTAGGTTTTAATATTTGTCATGATAGAAACAATGAAATCGCTGAACTATTAGGTGTTTATTCTAAAGACTACCCGATTTGGCAAAGAATAACAGGCATTTCTAATGAAGTACCATTGCCTGCTACCTTTATTATTGTTCCCAACTTACTGATTATTTATAGTTTTGTTGACGATGATTTTGAGAGCATTTTTTCAATAAAAGAGATGGAAGCATTCATCAAACTTTATCGTAATAAGTAATCTACCTATCATAATAGAAAAATATTTTTAATTAATCTACAAATCTTATAGGATATATAGTTTTTATATTATAATTTTGTTTCAAGAAATTAAGGAAAGCTCACATTTAGTCCACATATAAATAATGCAAGCATACGATCAATCAAACGCCATCATTTGGGATAGTACATTTCCCGTAAATATATTCAAAGGCAACACAGCCAAGTTATCACCTTTAAAAATTGGGTCACGTTTACCTTTATTACCTATTTCATCAGTATGTGGATTTTGGAAACACTTTTCTGAAGAAGTAAACACACAGAAACTGACATTACAACAAGTGCAACAAAATAAACCATTGGTAATCAGTTTTTTATCAGGTGGTTGGAATGAATACGGCTTGAAACATTTTAATACTTTGAAAGCTTCATATCAAGAAATTCTGGCACTTGGTGGAGACTTACTTGTAGTTGTTCAAGCATCTAAAGAAGAAACAAAAGAATTGGTAGAATACTTTAATTTACCTTTTAATGTAATAGCCGATTCGGCAAACCAAATCGCTAAACAATTTGGTATTTATTCACAAGAGTTCGCCGTTTGGGATCGTATCGCTGGTATTTCAGAAGATGTGCCCGTTCCTGCTACCTATGTAATTAGTCAGCAAGGAAGAATCGTCTATGATGCCATCGATGAAGACTTTAGTAAGCCGTTTTCACCTTCGGAAATGTTAGGAGCAGTATTTAGTGCTGCCCGTAACATTCCTTATTCTATTAAATATCGTGCTGTGGCATAATTGTCTGAGATTATCAATCCCTTTTAATTACCTATAATATGTCAGAATTGAACAAGTACAAACAAACTGCACTTGGTGATGTTGCAGCTAGGCAGTTAGCCATTGCAACCCGTACAGTACCACAATTTGAATCAATTACTCCTCGCTGGTTAACACATTTACTCAATTGGATTCCTGTAGAATCAGGCGTTTATCGATTGAATAAAGTAAAAGAGGGAAGTATTGCCGAAGTTGACTGCTCGGGTCGTGATGAAAGAAATCTTCCTCACACTTTTATCGATTACGTTGAAAACCCACGTGAATACAACCTTAGTGCGGTCAATACCGTGTTGGATGTTCATACACGTGTTTCAGATTTATACAGTAAGCCTTATAACCAAATTAGCGAACAGCTCCGTTTGACGATTGAAAGCATCAAAGAACGTCAGGAAAGCGAATTGATTAATAACAAAGAATACGGCTTATTGAATAGTATTGCCCCTAAACAAAAAATCAAAACGCGTGTAGGTCCGCCGACGCCAGATGAATTTGACGAATTATTGACAAAAGTTTGGAAAGAACCGGGTTTCTTTTTGTTGCATCCATTAGCCATTGCTGCTTTTGGTCGCGAGTGCACTCGTCGTGGTGTTCCCCCACCAACAGTGTCCTTGTTTGGTTCACAATTTATCACTTGGAGAGGTATTCCTTTGATTCCATCGGATAAATTACCTATCGAAAATGGTAAAACAAAAATCTTATTATTGCGTACTGGCGAAAACCGCCAAGGAGTAGTAGGACTTTATCAACCAGGTTTACCAGGCGAACAGTCACCAGGGTTAGCAGTAAGATTTATGGGAATCAATGACAAAGCGATTGCTTCTTACTTAGTATCATTATATTGCTCATTAGCAGTATTAGTAGATGATGCTATTGCTGTATTGGAAGACGTAGAAATAGGAAATTACTATGAATATAAATACTAATCAACAGGGAAACATATTGCAGGGCATACCTTCTGTAGAAGATTTACAGCAACTGGCAAATGATATTTTCAAGGCACTTCCTAATGAAGTGCCTAAAGAAATTTCATTGAATCCGCAGGAACACCCCAAGGCGAATCACTTTGCTGAAAGATTGTACGAAACGCTTCAAGGTGTACCCACTTCAAGTACAGGAGTAGGTGTATCGCCTTCGGCTTTTCAACATGGGAGTGTGTTTCAACCTATAGAAAATGCTGGTGTTCAACCGCAAACTAGTTTGCCAGACCCACATTTTGCTAATCCAGCTAGCCAGCCTTCCTTTTCTGGATTTGGGGCTTCAGCGTCAGCTTTGCCAAATACTGGTACGGTTGATTCGAAATCACCATTGGCTGCTACTTCCCTTTTTGAATTAGATACAAATAATATTTTACCATCACTCAGCACTTTCGGTTATATTCCGTCTGTTCAAACATCAGCACCCGTTGGTATCAATGATGCGTCTTATTATTTCTTGTCAGGACAAAATCAAAATCCTTATAGGACTTATGATAAAGTGCCTCAGTTTCCAGAAAAAACATCAAGTTATGAGTCTTTTGGGGCAACCAGTCCAGCATTTGATGCCAATTTGATAAAAAAGGATTTTCCTATTTTACAAGAAAGAGTCAATGGTCGTCCGTTGGTTTGGTTAGATAACGCCGCTACTACACAAAAGCCAAAGCAAGTAATTGATAGAATTACGTATTTTTATGAACATGAAAATTCAAATATTCACCGTGCAGCCCATGAATTAGCGGCTCGTGCTACTGATGCTTATGAGGGTGCTCGCGAGAAAGTAAGGGCTTTTTTGAATGCGCGTTCTACCAATGAAATCGTTTTTGTACGTGGAGCAACTGAGGCTATCAACTTAGTAGCCAAAAGTTGGGGTGAGCAAAACCTAAAAGCTGGGGATGAAATCATTGTCAGCAATCTTGAACATCATGCGAATATTGTGCCTTGGAAACAATTGGCAGACAAAAAAGGCTTGAAAATCAGGGTAATTCCAGTGGATGATGATGGACAGATTTTATTAGACGAGTATGCTAAATTGTTAAATGCTAAAACTCGATTAGTATCATTTACACAAGTTTCAAATGCTTTAGGAACAGTTACACCAGCCAAACAAATTATTGACTTGGCTCATACAGCAGGAGCAAAAGTATTAGTAGATGGCGCTCAATCAGTGTCACATTTACGTTCTGATGTCGTTGGGTTAGATTGTGACTGGTTTGTTTTTTCAGGACATAAAGTCTTCGGTCCTACGGGTATTGGTGTACTATATGGGAAAGAAGAATTATTGAACGAAACTCAGCCATGGCAGGGTGGTGGAAACATGATTGTTGATGTTACTTTTGAACAGATTCAATACCATGATGCACCCTCACGCTTTGAAGCAGGAACGGGCAATATAGCAGATGCAGTTGGACTAGGTGCAGCGATAGACTATGTCAATAAAATTGGAATCGATGTGATTCATCAATACGAGCATTATTTATTGGTGTATGCTACCAAGTTATTGAAAGAAATTCCGGGACTTCGTTTGATTGGTACTGCCAAAGAAAAAGCTAGTGTACTGTCTTTCATTTTTGATGGCTATAGTAATAACGAAGTAGGTCAAGCACTGAACAAAGAAGGAATTGCTGTAAGAACTGGACACCACTGTGCGCAACCGATTTTAAGACGTTTTGGTTTAGAATCAACAGTTCGTCCATCTTTGGCTTTTTATAATACGCAATCAGATGTTGATTTATTAGTAGAAACACTTTATAAGTTACGTGCAGGACATAAGCAAGCTGTTAGATAGCTTTGATTTGATATTCCTAGCGAGCGACTTAAGTCCCTCGCTAGGAATATGTTTAACTTCGCTTTTGGAGGCGATTTTTGTTTTTTCGATTAAAACCACCACGATTGAAATTAAAAATTATACATGAAAAATCATCATACTCAACCTTTAATTGATCTTCTTCGTAAAACTCATCATGCAGAATGGGAGGCTACTCCGTCTGCACAAGAAGCGATTAGTTGGTTGAATGATCTTGTTCATTTTTTATTTCCAAGCAACCATTTACCTAAGCAATCCTCTTATGAAGGAATCTTAAAGAAGAATCAGATTGACTTAGAGAATATATTATTAAGTTATCTGGATGTTAAACAAATAGATATTGAAGGAGTAGTAGAGGCTTTTTATGTTTCGCTTGGAGACCTCTATCAAGATTTACGTCATGACGCTTCAAAAATTTATGAATGCGATCCAGCCGCAACCAGTGTCAATGAAGTAATCGTTTCATACCCAGGATTTTATGCCATTACGGTATATAGGATTGCCCATAAATTGACACAATTACAGATTTCAGTCTTACCTCGCATTATAAGTGAATATGCGCATGGTAAAACAGGCGTTGATATTCACCCCAATGCAAGGATTGGTGTACCTTTTATGATTGACCACGGAACAGGCATTGTAATTGGTGCAACCAGTATCATTGGCAATAATGTATCAATTTACCAAGGAGTTACTTTAGGTGCTTTACAAGTAGCGAAAGAGCTTTCGGACACTAAAAGACATCCAACCGTTGAAGATAACGTAGTAATTTATGCACGTACTACCATTCTTGGCGGTAAAACCGTGATTGGAGAAAATAGCATTATTGGCGGAAGTGTTTTCCTGACCAAAAGTGTGGAACCCAATTCGCAGGTATTTAATACCCATCAACTTAGGATTACTTCTAAAAATGAGGTTTTCCAAGAGAAACCTATTTTATCCGAGGTTCATTAACGAATCTCTTTTTATGCATTTTTAATCTATGTAGTCTATTAATTCAGTAGTTAATATATAAAAAATAAATAATAATGAATTTCAATTATTTAGCCTTCGCAGTTCCTTTCTTCTTGTTTTTGATTGGGTTGGAATTCTGGGTATCAAAAAAGAAAGGAAAACATTTTTATAATTTCAATGATACCGTTTCAAACCTTAGTGTCGGTATCGCTGAAAGACTTTTGGATGGTCTTACATTGGGACTATTCTATTTTGTATATGATTATCTGTACAAACATTTTGCTATTTTTCATATTCAACCAAGTGTTATCTCTTGGATAGGCCTTTTGTTGATAACCGATTTTCTGTGGTATTGGTATCATAGATTAGGACATGAAGTGAACTTGCTTTGGAGCGTGCATGTGGTACATCATCAAAGTGAGGAGTTTAATTTTACGGTATCTGCTCGTATTACTTTATTTCAGGCAGTAGCACGTACTTTCTTTTGGTCTCTTTTGCCCATTGTAGGTTTTTCGGCTGAAATGATTACTACTATTTTGTTAGTACATGGGTTGTATCCATTTTTTATTCATACCCGTACCGTTGGCAAACTAGGTGTATTAGAATATATTTTTGTAACACCATCACACCACCGAGTACACCATGCTAACAATGATCAATATTTAGATAAAAACTACAGCGATGTGTTTATCATTTGGGATAAGCTGTTTGGCACTTTTGCAGAAGAGATAGAAGAACCAACTTATGGTTTGACAAAACCATTAAATAGTAATAGTTTTTTATGGCAACATTTTCATTTCATGCTTGAAATGGCCTATGCTTTTAAGTATGCTACTGGTTGGAGAAATAAACTAAAAATGCTTTTTGGAAAGCCAGAATATATCAACCCTACTTACAGACGAGTATTAGAGCAAAAGTTTGTGATTCATAAAACAGATAAGGTTTATACTACACGGTTTAGGAATTATGTGGTTTTGCAAATGACTTTAATTTTAATCACGTTGTTTGCCTTTTTACTTTTAGAAGAACAGATTGATTTGTCAACACAAATAGCTACTACGCTGATTATCTTAGTTACGCTAGTGAATTGTGGCGCTATTTTAGAGCAAAGAAGATGGATTTTTTACTTAGAATACACACGATGTTTTCTGATTTTGTGGGTAGGCTATATCCATTTTGAAAATGCCCTCAATCCCTATGTTTTGTTTAGCATCATTTTGACCGTTACGCTTTATTTCAAAACATTAAATCGCCAGTATTTACGATTAATTTACGGTCTCCATTAAATCTAAACCAGATTTGTATAATAATTCTTAATTACATCAATTATGGAAAACAATCAGTTCTTAAATAAAATATCAGTTCGTCTGAAACTCAATAATCAGTTTGAACGCTCCTTAATGTGGGTTGTTGCCATTGCTATTTATGTTATCGCTTTTAGTATTTTCATAGGCAAAGCCCCCCTGCTGGACGCCGCTTATCAAGCCAAAGAGTGGTTAGGACCTGATTTCTATTTATATTTAGGCGTGGGTTTGTTGGCTCAATTAGTAGATGGCTCTTTAGGAATGGCCTATGGCATTACTTCTACTTCTTTTTTATTGGGAATAGGCGTTCCGCCTGCTTTGAGTAGCACAAGTGTGCACGTTTCTGAAATGTTCACTACTGGCGCATCTGCTATCTCGCATTATCAGTTTAAAAATATTAATAAAAAATTGTTCAGAGCCTTGCTTTGGGGTGTGGTAGGTTCTGTAACGGGTGCATATTTATTGTCAGAAATCATTGATGGTAATTTTATAAAGCCTTATATCTCGTTATACATGCTGATACTTGGCGTGGTTATTTTGAAAAAAGCGTTTCAAAAAAATATCGCTAAGCGTAAAACAAAACGAGTTGGATTGTTAGCGATTTTCGGTGGATTCATGGATGCTATTGGCGGTGGTGGTTGGGGACCAATCGTTACATCTTCATTGTTAGGGCAGGGTCGTAACCCACGTTATGCGATTGGTTCGGTAAATGCCGCAGAATTTTTGATTACACTTTCTAGCGGACTTACTTTCTTGTTTTTTGAAGGAGTAAACTCTTGGCAAATCATTTTAGGATTGGTATTAGGTGGAATTATTGCCGCACCTTTTGGCGCTATTTTGATTAACAAAATTCCTAGAAGACCTCTGATGTTTATTGTTGGCTCTGTAGTAATCTTTCTAAGTTTCAAAACATTATGGAAGGTTTTGCCAGACTTATACTTATTTATCTCAACAGTTATTTCTCATTGGTAAATACTACATGTATGAAAAAATGGAACCTTATACTCGTCATCTTTCTCTTGTTCTCGGGGAGTTCATTTGCAAATGATTTTGAATTTACCCCAAATTTGCAAAATGCTTATAGTGAGCTTTGTAAATTAAAGGTGCAATCTGCTAAACAACTTTTAGCCAAAGAACCTGCGAATAATGGTATTAGAATCTGGTTGGAAGATTTTGCGGACATGATTGTGCTTTTTGCTAGCGAAGATGAAAAGGAGTATGAAAGGTTATCTGATAATGAAGATAAAAGGCTCGATTTAATCAAGGATTTAGATGAAGATTCACCTTATAATAAATTTGTTCAAGCAGAAATCAAATTGCATTGGGCATTGGTAAAAATGAAATTGGGACATGAAACCAAAGGTGGTTTTAATGCCATTTCAGCCTATAAATTATTGGAAGAAAATCGTAAACGATTTCCAAACTTTACTGCTAATTATAAGAATCTAGGCGTTTTTCATGTTATGATAGGTTCTGTTCCTGAAAACTATAAATGGGTTACAAAACTATAAAGCGCTTTTCTGGCGTTCGGGAGATGCCAAGGCAATTCGTAGCGGAGTATGGAAGTTGGTCATTAGTGGTAAA
>NZ_JBWKYN010000104.1:0-20212 GCF_059423785.1 Arcicella sp. GW458-12-2-14-TSB2
ATATGAATGATAGGAATATGATAAACGGTTTATTTTAATTTTTCAATAAATTAAAAGTGTTTCTACAAACTGTGGAATATTTTTCACAACTTGTGCAAAAGTATCACTAGCCACCAACTCCCCAAATAGTTTTATACTTTTTTAGAATATTTATATTTAATATTTATATTTATTTAACTATCTGATAATCAATTGATTGTCTTTTTTATTTATAGCTTTTTATAAAAAAATAAATAAAAACAAATTTACGGCTCATTAATTGAAAATAGGTAGTCGTCACTCCTAAAACTATATTACCATGATGAATTTATCTCAGAGCCAGAGACAGACTTTCAAAATTACGCCTTTGCAAATACAAATGCTTAATTTTTTGCAATTATCAACACTTGAGTTGGAAGAACGTATCAAAAATGAATTGGAAGAAAATCCATTGTTAGAGGAAGGGGCTGTAGCTACTGAGGATACTTCAGATGATTTTGATAAAGATGGTGAAGTAGATGATTTTCAAAATATTAGTAAACCAGACAACGACTATGCTGACTGGGACGAATATGCTCATGATGATATCCCCGATTATAAAACCAAAGTAAATAATCATAGTGAGGACGATGAACTGTATAGCTTGCCCATCGCACAAAATACCGATTGGCGTACTGAATTGAAAAGCCAAGTTCATTTTTTACCCTTGAATGAAAAGCAAAGTGTTTTAATAGATTACATCATTGATTCCTTAACTGACGAGGGATTCTTGACTTACACATCAGAAGAAATTGCTGATGATTTTTCTTTTGCTAACGGGCTCTTTGTGGATGCCACTGATGTAGAGCAATTACTAAAGGTATTGAGGATGATGGAGCCTGTAGGAATTGCTTCAGCAGATTTACAAGAGTGCTTGATGAGACAGCTTCAATATAAAAAAGATAGAGGACAGGAGGTATCTTTAGCAATTGATATTGTGGCTTTTAATATGGACGAACTAGCAGTGCGTAATTATGAAAAAATTATGCGTTTAAGAGAAGTAACTTCAGATGAATTGAAAGCTGCCTTAGCACAAATTACTGCTTTAAATGCCAAGCCTGTGATTGATGGAGAGACGTCTTCCATTGCGATAAAAGACAATATCATTCCAGACTACATCATTACGTATGAAACAAATATGTATGGAGATACTCAGATAGATATCGCCTTGAATAATAGTAGAATTCCTTCGTTAAAAATTAATCAAGATTTTGCCAATGCTATCACTTCCAACAAAGATAAAGCGGCAAATCAATATATTAGTAACAAAATAAGCTCTGCTAACTGGCTTATTGAAGCGATTCAACAAAGAGAAATGACGATGCTCAAAACGATGCAGTCGATTGTTTATCTTCAAAAAGATTTCTTTAAAAATGGGGATGTTAGTAGTTTACGTCCAATGATTTTGAAAGACGTTGCCACTCAAATCAGCATGGATATCTCAACAATTTCAAGGGTGACAAGTGGTAAATATGCTCAGACACCCTTTGGAATTATTAATTTAAAAGATCTTTTTTCTGAAGGAATACGTATGGATTCGGGAGGGGAAGTTTCAAACCGTGAGATTCAACAGGCTATTGCTAATTTAATATCGAATGAGAATAAGAAAAATCCATTTAATGATTTTCAATTGATGGAGTTATTGGCACAACAAGGGTACAACATTGCGCGAAGAACTGTAGCTAAGTATCGCGAAAATTTGAATATTTCTTCGGCACAACTAAGAAGACAACTATAATAAACTAGAGATTCTAATGATTAAGAAGCGTACACACTGGCTTTCTTAAGATTACCTTTTATCTCTTTACTCAACAATAGAACTATGCAACGGATTTTAGTAATTGACGATGATATTGATATATGCTTACTACTTCGTCGTTTTTTGACCAAAAATAATTATGAAGTAGCAATTGCACATGATGGTAATACAGGCTTGAATTTACTTCAGGAGTTCAGACCAGATTTAATCATGACTGATTTTAGATTGGGCGATACCGATGGTAGTACGATACTATTGAAAATCAAAGAGAAATTTCCCTTTGTACCGGTATTGATTATTACTGGTTATTCAGATATAAAGGTTGCAGTAAATGTGATGAAAATGGGGGCTTATGATTATATCACAAAGCCACTCTTCCCTGATGAAATCTTGCTGACAATTAAGAAAGCCTTAGAAAGTGTAGAAACTGAAAAAGGTAGTATGCAAGATTTAGGAGAAGAAACTGAGGGGACTGTAAGTACATCCTCAAAAAAGAAACCTGCTAAACCTGCCAATTATATTTTTGGAGATGGTGCTGAATCAAAATTCTTGATTCGCCAGATTGAATTGGTAGCACCTACTAATTACAGTGTATTGATTTACGGAGAAAGCGGTTCAGGAAAAGAAGCTATTGCCCAAGAAATACATTTGCATAGCAAAAGAGCTAATCAGCCTTTTGTAGCAATGGACTGTGGGGCTATTTCTAAAGACTTAGCAGGGTCGGAATTGTTCGGTCATGAAAAAGGAGCTTTTACTGGAGCTTTGAATCAGAAGATTGGCCACTTTGAAATGGCCAATGGTGGAACGATTTTTTTGGATGAAGTAGCTAATTTACCTTACGAAGTACAAGTACTTTTATTGAGGGTAGTGCAGGAAAGAAAAATGAAACGAATAGGAGGGACCAAAGAAATTCCTTTAGATGTTAGAATTTTAGTGGCTTCAAACGAAAAATTGATTGAAGCATCGAAAAAAGGAAAATTCAGAGAGGACTTGTATCACCGTTTTAACGAATTTAGTATTGATGTACCGCCATTACGTGACCGTAAGGCGGATATTATGGTTTTCGCCAAGTTTTTCTTAGATCAAACCAATGCAGAATTAGGGAAAAAGGTGAAAGGGTTTACTGCCGATGTGATTGATAATTTTATGAATTATGCATGGTATGGTAATCTTCGTGAAATGAGAAATGTAATAAAAAGAGCGACATTGTTAACTGACGGAGAATGGATTGAGTCGAAAACACTTCCTTTTGAAATCTCGAATTACGCCAAATTATTATTTACCGAAACCAACCCAACACCAATTGTAACACCCGTACCCTCCGTTGAGCCTGTTCATGAAATCCAAGAGACTACATCGCCAGCAGAGATATTTTCAAAACCTTCGCTGAAATCAGCGGCCATCGAGGCTGAATATGATATGATATTGAAGGTGTTGAAAGAAGTAAACTTTAATAAAAGCAAAGCTGCCAGGATTCTAGGGATTGATAGAAAAACCCTTTATAACAAAATGAAGGTATTTGAGTTATAAGCACTTCCTATTATTCCTAGTTTAAATAATGCCCAAAATACATATAAATTAATGGACGTACCCAAATATTTGTTAGAAGTATTTAAAACGGATACTGATAGCCAATCGGATATTTTCAATGGCTTTTTGCAAGCAATACCTAGTTTTGTATATCTGTTAGATTTAACAGACAGAAAGGCCATTTACCTAAATACTCGAAATAACATTGTTTCAGGCTATTCTCCGAAAGAATTATTTTCTAATGATGTAGAGGTATTCCCCATCCAAAATTTCACATCTGCGGAACATTTTTTCCAATGTTTAAAAGACTCTTTTAAGGATGCTGCCATTAATGATAGCCAAACAGTTGTGTTGAACATAAAAACACAAGCGGGGCAAAAAATTACGGTTAGTAATAAAATTACCTTAACGGAAAAGGATGATAACGACCTGCCAAGTGTATTGATGGTCTTAGCAGATGATATTACCGTTCAGAACAAGATTGTTGATAAAACAATACAAGTACAAAACCAATTAAATGATGCTGAGAAGTTATTTAACTATGGTAGTTGGGAATGGTGGGTAGGTGATAACTTTGTGATTTGGTCTGATGGTCTTTACGAAATGTTTGGGTATGACAAAAATGACTTTAAAGACTCATTGATGCCTTATGGATTTTATCAAAAACATATCTCTCCTAAAGATATCACTAGGGTTATCAAAGTGACTATGGATGCCTTAGATGAGAGAAAAGAAATCTATGAATATGAGCATGAAATACTGGATAATAAAGGCAATATCAAGCAAATAGCAGTGCGAGGTAAATGCTTTTTAGATGAAAAAGGAGAAATAATTCGGGTACTTGGTACTTCGCATGATATTACAGAAATAACAAAAATTAAGCAGGAGTTAGAATCAAAAGTAGAGGAATTATCCAAGGCATATGATGAACTCAGAAAAAGCAAAGACTTATTCAAGGAGGCTGAAGCTATGATGAGTTATGGTAGCTATGAGTGGAATGTTCAAAAAGATGACATCCAATTTTCTGATGGATTAAAAAAACTGTATGCTGGAAGTGATATTACTAAACTTCCTCCTAAGCTAAATGTAGATTTTTGTTACACGCGAATGCCGAGCGAAGATTTAGAAAATGTTAAAAATGTCCTTCACAATGCAATAACTTATAAGGAACCGTATTCTTTTGAGCATAAAATAGTTGATTTGGATGGTATAGAGAAAGATGTACATACCAAAGGCTGGGTAACGATTGATGAAGAAGGAAATGCACTAAAATTAATTGGCAATACAGTCGAGGTAACAGAATTAAAAGTTTACGAAAAAGAGCTTGAACGAAAAATAGAAGAGCTCAATCAAACCAATCAAGAACTAGGGCAATTCGCCTATGTAGCATCACATGATTTAAAAGAACCTCTTAGAAAAATTACAGCTTTTGGCGATAGACTTAATCAAAAATATAGCCAACAGCTTGATGAAAATGGACGTTTTTATCTTTCTAGAATGATTGATTCTGCTAAGCGAATGGAGGCTTTGATGGAGAATCTACTGTCATATTCTCGTTTGTCAAGAAAGATGGTAACTTTTGAGCATTTAGACCTCAATAAAACGATTGAAAATGTATTGAGTGATTTAGAAATAAAAATTAATGAAACCAATGCTCAGGTGTTTGTAAGTAAAATGCCGATTCTGGAGGCATCTGTACCTAAAATGCATCAATTGTTCCAAAATTTAATCAGCAATGCATTGAAGTTTGTAAAACCTAACCAGACGCCAGAAATACATATTGATGCCAAAGAGGCTACTAGAGGAGAACTAATCAGATTGGGTTTAGACTACAAGAATAAGAATTATTATAAAATTACAGTAAAAGATAACGGGATAGGTTTTGAGCAGGAATATGCTGAGAAGATTTTTGTGATTTTTCAGCGGTTACACGGAAGGGCAGAATTTGATGGAACAGGATTAGGGTTGGCAATTTGTAGAAAGATTGTAGAAAACCACCAAGGATTAATTATGGCTGATGGTATACCCGACGAGGGAGCTACCTTTACAATTTTTTTACCCACTGACCCAGATAGTTTAAATAAGAAATTATGAATCAAAAGAAAAGTGTAGTTATTCTAATCGCAGATGATGATCAAGATGACAGAATAATGACTCAAGAAGCTTTAAATGATTATAATGTAATAAATCAAGTAAAGTCTGTTGAAGATGGCGTTGAATTAATGGACTACCTCAGACGGAATGGCAAGTTTAATAATCCGAATGAAAACCCCCGTCCCGACCTTATCCTTTTAGACTTGAATATGCCTAAAATAGATGGGAGAGAAGCCCTTAAAATTATAAAATCTGACCCTGATTTACGCAGTATACCTATTATTGTATTGACTACTTCTAATTCGGACATAGATATCATCAAAAGTTATGATTTAGGGGTGAACTGCTTTATATCTAAGCCCGTAACTTTTACCCGTTTTATAGAGGTAATTCGTACTTTGGGGAAATATTGGTTTGAAATTATTGAATTCCCAAGTTGATAAAATAGCATATGAGAGACAACACTACTATTAAATTATTACTTGTTGATGATGATGAAGATGATTTTTTGCTTACAAAAGATTATCTAAGAGATATTGAAACTCAACAATTTGAAATTGATTGGGCTTTTTCATTTGATAATGCAGTAGAAAAAATCAAAAATAAGCAATACGATTTATGCTTTTTCGACTTTTTGTTGGGGTCTAAAACAGGCCTTGATTTACTAAAAGCTGGTACGGATCATGGGTTAAAAGCTCCCGTTATTTTACTAACAGGGAAAGGTGATAAGCGTATAGACGTAGAAGCAATGTCACTTGGTGCATTTGATTATTTGGTGAAAAGCGATTTAGACGCTGACAAGCTAGAAAGATGCATCCGTTATGCACTAGAAAGAGCCAATACGCTTTCGACACTCCGTGAAAGTGAGCGTAAGTATAGAAATATCTTCGATCAAACAAAAGAGGCCATTTTTACCGCTCGGTTAGATGGGACTTTTAATTACTTTACTCCTTCAACAGCCGAACTTTTTGGTTACACAGAAGAGGAGCTTTATCGACTTAAAAGCTATTCTGTTTTTGTTCATGCAGCAGACCGTCGGCAATTTATTAATAAGTTGGAATCTGAAGGGGAAATCAGCGACTTTGAAGTATTATTGGAAACTAAATTTGGAGAAAAAAAGCAATGTTCTATTCACTGTAATCGCCAGTTAGATAGCGATGGTAATCCATATTACCTAGGTATCATTCATGATATTACAGCTAGAAAGAAAGATGAACGTGATTCTTTACTCTATCAAAAAATGGCCGCTACTGGGCGTTTAGTTCGCACTTTGGCTCATGAGGTTCGTAACCCACTTACCAACATCAATCTTTCGATTGAACAGATGGAGGTTGATTTTGAGGAAGATGACGAAGATGCCAAATTCTTTATTGATATTATACGAAGAAATAGTCAGCGAATCAATGACTTGATTTCTGAATTATTGAATACTTCCAAGCCGTCTGAAGTAACTTTTAGTAGATATACTTTACAGGAAATTTTAGATAGTACTATTGAACAGGCAATAGATAGAATTAACTTAAAGAATATTCAATTAATTACCGATTACTCTTCAGAAATTTGGATTGATGTTGATAAAGCCAAAATTCAAATAGCCCTCCTCAACATTATTATTAATGCGGTTGAGGCTATGAAAGAAGGAGAAGGTATTTTGATAATTAAGGCTACCCACAGGAGTAAATTTGCCATCGTTACGATTGAAGATAACGGTGTAGGCATTAGTCAAGAACATATTGACCGCCTTTTTGAGCCTTATTTTACTTCAAAAAATAATGGTATTGGCTTGGGCTTGGCCGCTACCCTCAACATTATTCAATCTCATAAAGCGAGGGTAGAGGTTGAATCAGAATTAGAAAAAGGTACAAAATTTACGATTACCTTTACTCAGGTATCGTAGTATTGGGATTGTGTGGTTCTGGGAGTTTCTTCCTAGAAGAAAACAATAGAATGGTTGAAGCCATTACTATACTTGCAATGATGATTACAATCCCTAAAATAGCACTAAATACAATGTATTGATAGAATATGGTATCATTATAACGAGCGATGATGATACCACACAAAGCCCAAATGGTGGCGAATCCTATATAACTATTCCTTAAATCAATAACCAATAAGAACGTAATAAAGCTTCCAGCTAGAATCATAATACTTGCCCATGACTGCCCAAGGATGTAGCCTTCTGTCCATCCGAAGCCAACTAAACAAGCCGTAGCATTGGCGATTGTAGCGATACAAATCCAGCCTAGGTATATGCCAAACGATGCTTTTATAATAAACCTCGTAGCACTTCTAAGATACGGCTGAGTTGCTTTTATATGGTAATTGATTTTGATTAATGTAACCAGAATCCCAATCATAATAACCATTGATACCGTCAAAAACTCATAATGCCAAGCTAAAATCCATAACGAATTAAGGATAGCATTGATGATAAACCAAAAGCCAATTTCGTCTACCACGAAACCTATGGTTGGATCAGGCTTTTTCTGAAAAAGACTTTTTGCCTGCACAAAGCAAAACAGCAACAATAGAAAATAGATTACTCCCCAGATAGAAAAAGTAATACCAGCAGGCACAAACAAATTAGGATATTGGTCTGACAATTCCTTGGTCGTTTTGTCATTGAGTGGTAAAGCATTTGCTAAACCATTCATAATTACCATTACAATAAAGAAGATAAAATTGAATACTTGTAATGATTTTATTTTTATAGGATTTAATGAAACTGCTTCCATAATTTTTAAGATTAGTTTGTTATTGGGTGTTTTACTTCAAGTTCTTTTTTTATGATAAATACGGCATTGCTATTAGGCTCTATTGGCGTGCCATAACGGCGAGTATAGACTTTGGTGAATTCTGCCCCAAAGTATAGAATAATAGACGAGTAGTACACCCATAATAGGATTAAAACAATTGAGCCAGCCGCCCCAAATGTGGAAGTAACCCCCGATTGTCCGAGATAAACACCAATTAAAAACTTGCCTACCATAAATAGCAAGGAAGTAAGACCTGCGCCAATCAAGGTGTCTTTCCAAGAAATTTTACCGTCGGGCAGTACTTTAATAATTACGGCAAAGAGGAGGGTAATGATTCCCCAAATGACTATAATATTTATCAAGCTGAAAAGGAATACAGTAAAGCTACTCTCAAAATACCGCTGAAGTTGTGTGTCGAATAGTCCTAACAGTGCATTGATTGTTAAAGAAATCAATAAAAGAAAACCAAGTGTGATGATGAGTGAAAAAGATAAAAAACGGTTGATAAGATATTTTACCCAACTGTTTTTAGGTTTGGCCTTCAACGACCAAATATAATTGATAGAATCTTGAATTTCTGCAAAAACCCCTGTTGCTCCTAGTAAAAGTGTGACAAAACCCATGATGGCTGCAAAACCCGACTGGTTCGACTTTTCTGCATTTTTTAACAATTCTTGTACTTGCTTAGCTGCTGAATTACCAATTAGTTGATTTATTTGCCCAAAAAGCTCGCCTCGTATGGCATCTTTACCAAAAAAAATACCCGCTACTGAAATCACAATAATAAGCATCGGAGCAAGCGAAAAAATAGTATAATAAGATAAAGAGGCACTCAGTTTAGTAGCATTATCATTTGAAAATTCACCAAAAACTTCTCCTGCAAAACTAGTATATTCTTTGAATTTATGTTTTAGGGTATATTTCATTGTTGTATTATTTTGATGTTACTAATCTGCTAATATTATAATGCCATTATAACCTGTATAAAAATGTAGATATTTTTCTACATTTGTGGCCTTTTAAAAGGCAATTTTGCCTTTTATTTGTGGCATCAAAATTTAATTAATGAAAATGCTTAACAAATGTTACCTTTTAGCGATTAATTACGTATAAAGTAATAGAAACCAAATATGTAATTGTCCGATATGTATAATTTAATTATAGCTCCCTTAGCGAAAAATATTTTTTCTATGATTGCCTTTTTACTCTTAATAAGTTGGGTAATCAGCGTTTTTATGTTTAGTATAAATGGATTAGTCCACCTTTTTTTAGTATTTGCTTTAATTACAGTGCTGATATCAATTATTCACAAAGAGATGTAATTATTTTAATGTTCTTTAGCATTGAAATTTCTTTTTGCTTCTTCTAGTAAGTTGAGCAC
Source organism: Arcicella sp. GW458-12-2-14-TSB2 (assembly GCF_059423785.1). Lineage (NCBI taxonomy): Bacteria > Pseudomonadati > Bacteroidota > Cytophagia > Cytophagales > Flectobacillaceae > Arcicella > Arcicella sp. GW458-12-2-14-TSB2. The sequence goes on from NZ_JBWKYN010000104.1 coordinate 9,542, forward strand.
TTCCATTGAAAATATGAATGAATACGTAAATAGGACTACTAAGGCCAAAATGCTGAATATTGCTGTATTTTAAGGAATTTACATGTTATTAAGTTATAAATGTTAAGAATGTTGTTAGCTAAACAATTATATGTTAAAAGCATATAAGGATTGTATTATCTTACAATCCTTTTTTTTTGTGAGCAATAAAATGATCTAACTTAAAGTATTAAACCCAGAAATAAGCCAGATTGGCTGTAATTAAATAAAACCTATTCCGATGGCTCAACGATTTCCTTTCATTTTAAAATTTGCATTTTCACTGATATCAGTAACCATACTAGTGTATTGGCTAGTGGTTTTACAAGATATTCTAGTGCCTTTCTACGTGGCAGTTATTCTAGCAATGGCTTTATTCCCAATATCTAACTGGTTAGAAAAAATAGGATTGGGTAGGGTAGCAGGCGTAACTATTGCCTTGATTCTCTTTCTGGTGATTTCTGTTGGAGTTATCTGGTTGGCCTCTACACAAATAGCTAGCTTTTCTGAAATGTTTCCGCAATTAGAAAAGCGATTTACAGATTTGTTTTTGCAATGTCAAAGATGGACAGAACAACACTTTCATGTGGGACGGAAAATGCAGAATGACAAACTACGTCAGTACGCAACGGGGATGTTATCAAGTGGGGGAGTTGTATTTACATCTGCACTTTCAATGACAGGGAATATGCTTGGTAATCTATCTTTGATTCCGATTTATATGTTCTTCTTATTGTATTATCGCGATTTCTTCAAACTCTTTTTCTATAAAGTGTTTAAAAATGTGAGTAAGTATGCGATAGATACTGTTCTGACAAAGATTTATGAAGTAGTGCATAGTTATTTAAAAGGCCTTATTACGGTTACGTTCATTGTAGGAAGTTTAAATACGATTGGATTATTGGCTTTAGGAATAGACTATGCCATATTTTTTGGCTTTTTGGCAGCAGCCTTGTTAGTTATTCCCTTTATTGGTATCCTGATAGGTTCTATTTTGCCAATTATTATGGCATTGATTACCAAAGACTCGCCCATGTATGCAGTAGGAGTAGCAGGGGTTTTTATATTTGTCCAGTTTTTAGAAGGCAATTTTATTACACCACAAGTAGTAGGGTCTAAAATAAGTATCAATGGCTTAGTAGCCATTATTGCGTTATTACTTGGCTCGGCCCTCTGGGGTATCGCAGGTATGGCTCTTTCGCTGCCTACTGTGGCTATCTTGAAAGTTCTCTTTGATTCCATCACAGATTTAAAGCCATTCGGGTTTTTATTAGGAGAACCAGACCATAATCGGATTATGGAAGAGAAGAAAAAGAAGATGAGAGAGTTTGTACCTGAATTGGTTGAGACAATTAACGAAACAACTGAAGATGTAAAATCATTGGTGAAGGGTAAAAAAAAGAAGGCAGATAAGGCTGATTAACGAGAAGCTTTTTAGAAATATAATAGAAACGGATATCATTAAGGTATTCGTTTTTTTTTTATAAAATGGGTATGCAAAGTGACAAAATTCTCCCACATTGTAGCAATTTAACCTCACCTCTACAACAAATTTACCTCAGATATACCATAAAAAGAGATGGTATATGTTTTTTATATTTTTCTGTACAACACAAAGATTAAATGTTTGAATCTTTTGATGTTTTACCAATAGAACTTAAATGTTCTCAGAAAAAATTGATATTGTGTAGTATTTTCTACATAATTCCCCAGAAATACCTTGTTTTGTGGTTTTTTATACACACTTTATTTGAAGGCTCAATTTTTTTTAGATTGGTATATTTTTTTTGTCCAAAAAAAAATCAAGATACAATGAGAAATTCAGTAATTGCTTTAATGATTGTTTCGGTATTTTTTTCTTGTTCTAGAAATGAGAAACAAGATATAGCCGATAAAGCTCAAGACGCTCAAGAGTTAGTGGAAGAGAAAACAGATAGTACTGTTGAGGGGTTGAAAGACGAAGCTAAAGATGTGAGTAAGAATATTGAATCTGAAAAAGATGCTTTGGTTTCAAAGATTGATTATAGTAAAGAGCAAATCAATATCAAGCTTAAACAAGCTGACGAAGACATCAAACATGCATCAGCACAAGAGAAAGCTAGATTAGAAAAAAAGAAAAATGAATTGAAAAACTCATTAGATGAGTTAGATAAATCATTAGAAGAGTTGAAAAGTGAAAAGAAACGTGACTGGAAAGAATTTAAGAAAGATTTGAATAAGCAAATTGATAAAGTTCAAGAGAAAATTCAATAAATCTTTCAGACTAGTCAATAAAGATATTTTGTCTTTTTCATAGTGGTTAGATTGTGATAAATGGGGAGTGGTAGTCTGCTCCCATATTTATATGAAATTCCAGACCAGTATGAATAAGTTAAAAGTGGTTATAGCATAGTTAAACAGGGAGATTGTATGGATTTCCCTGTTTCTTGAAACTTTGGTGTGAACTACTTTCAAAAGATTATTAATTTAGTAATGGTTAGGTATTCGATAAAGGATAGGGAGAATCCTCCCTTTGCCTTTTTACTTAATCAATATATATGTCGATAGCATTGAGATGTGAAGTTGGTTCGACCATTTTGAAGAAGAAATCTTTTATAAGATAATAATACTAATTAAGCAGTTAGGGTTTTTGGTTAAAGGAACAGCTTTTGTGAGCTATTCCTTTTTTGTTTTGTAGGGAAAAGTTTTGGGAGATAGCTAATATCAATCCATTATTAATAATTATATTACTTCAAAATAGGAATAAAATTACCCTAAATCGCATAATTTTATCTTGGTACAATTTATGTAATGTTAAATAGGAAATTTATAAACAGTAAAACTTATGAAAAAGGTACTTGCCTTAAAAGCTCACTTATTGATTATTTCATTAATATCAATATCGTTGTCAATGTATGCACAGAAGTCTGATACTATTAAAAGAACAGTAGTAGTGGAAGTTGATACTGTGGTGACAGGAGCAAAACCGACTGTTAACACAACTACTGGAGAAGTTATTCGTCAAGAGGAAATTCAGCCACCAGTGTTTTACCGAGGGTTACTGGTCATTGAAGGGGGTGTCGTGTATAACGATAATGTGATGCCTGTATTATTGGCAGGCGAATTTGGCTTAGCCAGAAATTTTGGGTTAGATGCCAGAGCGTGGTATGGTAGTAATACTAAAAATGGAAATAAGTATGAAAATGGTTTTCTGGGCGTAGGTTTGAATTATCACTTTTCGGGTGAAGACAGCGATAAACCAAGTAAATTTGACCCTTATATAGGAGGTCTCTATGGGAAAATTTTAGATGCCTCGGGAACAGCCTTTTATGCACAAGCAGGGGGACGATTATTCATCTTCAAAAGTTTAGGCGTTTTTGCTAACCTGAATGTTGGCATTGTGGGCAAGCGAGGAACAAATTTATCTTTTGGTCTTTCTTATAAAATACATTAATACTCTTTTTTATTGAATTAAGGCTAGCACTGATTTCAATGTGTAAATACACAATGGAATCAGTGCTAGCCTTTCTTTTTGAGCTTGTTTCTCCTTATAACAAGGATAAACTTTATATTTATAGTTAATATATTTACTTGCTTGAAAGTATCTGAGCAAACATTAACCTCTAGAACATATTCTGTGATAATTGTTGACTAATTTATAACTCATTCAATAAAAAGATGAATGTTAAAGAACATATTCAAGACGTTGAACGCCAATTGAGTCGTCGAGAGTTTCTATTCAAATCTGGTTTAGCCTTGGGTGCTACTGCTTTGGGTTCTATCATCAATCCTTTAGAGGCTTTAGCTAGCAATGGCACTCCCCATTTCGCTCCAAAAGCTAAGCGAGTTATTTATTTATTCCAATCAGGTGCGCCTTCGCAACTAGAACTTTTTGATTATAAACCCAAACTTAAACAAATGTTTGGGCAAGAATTGCCCGCATCAGTACGTGGAGGACAACGATTGACAGGAATGTCTTCCAGTCAGAAATCTTTTCCGTTGGCCATGGGTAAATTCCAGTTTGCTCAATATGGCAATTCACGTGCTTGGATGAGCGATTTACTACCTCATCATCATCAGATAGCAGACGAGCTTACATTTATAAAATCGATGCACACAGAGGCCATTAATCATGACCCTGCCGTAACCTTCTTCCAGACTGGTAATCAACAAGCTGGACGCCCATCGATGGGTTCTTGGGTAAGTTATGGCTTAGGTTCTGATAATAAAAATTTACCCACTTTCTGTGTCCTACTTTCTCGTTCAAATAATTATGACCAACCGCTGTATGCTAAATTATGGGGAAATGGCTTTTTACCTTCTGAACATCAAGGGGTAATGTTTAGGGCAGGGAAAGACCCTGTTTTATATTTGAACGACCCTGACGGCATGGACAGAACCTCAAGAAGAAGAATGTTGGATTATCTAGGGAAATTGCATCAAGAACAGTTTAAGCAAGAGCAAGATGCTGAAATTAATTCAAGGATTAGTCAGTATGAAATGGCTTATAGAATGCAAACGTCTGTACCCGAAACCTTGGATATTTCAAAAGAGCCCGATTATATCTATCAAATGTATGGAGACGATGCACGCAAGCCTGGTACTTTTGCTGCTAACTGTTTGTTAGCTAGAAAGTTGGCAGAAAAAGATGTAAAATTCATTCAATTATATCATCAAGGTTGGGACCATCATGGAGGGTTACCTGAAAATATCAAGAAAATCACTAAAGATGTTGACCAAGCTTCTGCGGCCTTGATTAAAGATTTAAAACAGCGAGGAATGTTAGAAGATACCTTAGTAGTATGGGGAGGGGAATTTGGTAGAACGAATTATTCACAAGGAAAACTAACAGTAGATAATTATGGAAGAGACCACCATCCGAGATGTTTTACCATTTGGATGGCAGGTGCGGGTATTAAAAAAGGAATGACTTATGGCGAAACCGACGAGTTTGGCTATAACATCGTTCGAGACCCCGTACATGTACATGATTTTCAAGCTACACTACTACATTTAATGGGTATTGACCATGAAAAAATGGTTTTCAAACATCAAGGCAGACGCTATCGACTAACTGACGTAGCGGGAAAAGTAGTTAAGCCAATTTTAGTATAGAAGTAACAATTAACTACACGAAAAATATACAATTTGTATAATAAATATTGTATATTTATATAATGATATGACTTAAATGAAGGTTAAAATTTTTAATGTAAAAGATGACTCGCACGTAGACGCTGAAATCTGTGAAGCTATCAAAAAAAATATTCTCCTTCCTTCTTTAACTGATGGATGGAGATTTAATTTTAAGAAGCACTCCAAAGTAAAAGGGTCTAAAACATATATTTTAATTTGTAAAGAAACTTCGAATGTTATAGAAGGCTGCTTGATATTCCAAATGAAAGATAATGTAGAACCATATATGGCTTATATTGAAATTGCACCTCATAATCACGGAGATAATAGGAAATATGATAAAGTAGCTGGGTGTCTTATTGCATTTGCCTGTAGGTTAAGCTTTATTCATGGAGAAAGAGATTTTAAAGGTTGGCTTGCTTTTGATATCTTAGAAGAAGATAAGCTAAATGAAATAAGATTAATGAATCTTTACTCAAAAAGGTATAATGCCCTAAGGTTCGGTGAAACAACAATGGTTATTCCACCTGAGGGAGGCGAAAAATTAATCAATGAATTCTTACAATAGAAAATTATGGAAGATAAAGAAATTCAAATTAACCAAATTTGGAATGATGATAAGAGAAATGATTTAAAAGAATTTATTTTAGGACATGCTAAGGCTCAAACCGAAGAAAGAAAATTGACAAATCAACTGTTATCTATTCAATATAAAATAGAGGACTATATCCAAAATGATTTTGAAAATGGCGAAATGTTAAAAATACTTGATTTCGTTAAAATGTATTTAAAGGCACTAAATATCTCTCAGAAAAGATTGGCTAATTTATTTGAAATGAAGGATAGTAATTTACATAAGTATCTGGCAGGAGAGCGAAAATTGAATACAGAAATAGTGTTAAAGTTAAGCTCTTTCTCACATACCAAACCAGAATATTGGTATAGAATACAGGTTAAAAATGAATTGCTTGAATTAAAAAAAGAGAGTGGCAAAATTGATTTTTATAAAAAGTACGATTACAAAAATTTGATAGAAGTATAATCTATCCTAATCGCGTCATTTATCTTCATAAACTAACAACACTCGCTATTTTCTGAGCGAGGGTTGTTAGAGAATATGACCAATATTAATAGAGAGATAATACCTATTTAAAATCTTTTGATGTATTTCAGCGTTACTTATCAAAAACGCATTCAAAAAAAAATCAAATGTCTTATCTAAAAATTACTTTATTGGCTTTAATTGTTTTTTGTACAACTTTTTCTTGTAAGAAAGATGAAAATATCGTTGTCAAAACCAAAACAGAAAATATCACAAGTACAATCTGGCAAGTACAATCGGCGTCAGCTTCTGGGGGCTTAGTAGTCGTTTATACAAGAGATCAAGCTAATAATGGCTATGACTTATCTAAAGTAAGATTAAGTTTCAAAACCGATGGTAAGGTTACAGCCATTGATACGAATGGTAATACCTCAAGCAATGGCACTTGGAAATTCACCAATAACGAAACTTCTATCGAAATTACAGATGTTAATATTGCTGGAATCAGTTCAGGCACTTTAACCGTCATTCAGCTTACTGACAAAAACTTCGACTTTAGCAGTAAAGCATCTTTCCCACAATTAGGTATTTCAAATGTTGACGCCACTGTAAAAATGACGCCAGCACCATAATTTATAAATCACCTAGTTGCGGACGCATTACTATTTCCTCTAAAACAGTTGTGGAAGGTAAGCTATAGGCAGTCCAGATTACTGTTGCAATATCATCAGAAGCGATAAATCTTTCGGTGGGCAATTCAACACCAGCCCAAGAGTTGGTAAAAGTAGCCCCCGGAAGAATGCTCGTTACCCTGATGGCATAAGGTTTTAGTTCTTCTCTCAAAACCTTACTCATACCCAGCATGGCAAATTTTGAAATACAGTATGAACCCCCATTAGTATAGGCAACTATACTGGCTACCGAACAAATATTAAAAATATAACCAGCTTTTTGGGTAATCATATCACCGACCAATGCCCTTGTCAGGTTATAAGCACTGTAGAGGTTAGTCTCAATCATGGTCTCTAAAGTTCCTTCTTCTTCATTATGAATTTGTCCCGGCAAAAAATAACCAGTATTATTTACCAACACATCAATGTGCGGGGTAGAAGATTTTACAAAATCAGCAAAAGCCAATACTTCTGCTTTTTTTGATAAATCAGCTTTAAAGAAAAGTACATTATCGGGTAAATCATCATCAGTACTTCTGGCACAAGTAATTACTAAAAAGCCTTCTTTTGCAAATTTTTCAACGATGGCTCTACCAATACCTTTTGTGCCACCTGTTACTACTATCGTTTTGTTCATTATCTTTGTCTATTATATCTTAACTTAAAGTCGTTTAATCTGTAAAAGGTTTAAATTCTTTTCTAATCCTAGAAGTATTCATGCTTCAATAATCTCAGAAAGAATGTCAATAATAGGTAAATATTTTATTTTCTTAGGAAAACTGTTCTCGAACCGCGAAAAGTTCAAAGTATATACTAGGCTAACCGTTGATGAAGCCGTACAGATTGGGATTGGCTCATTATTGATTGTATCAATTGTTTCTTTCTTTTTAGGAGCTGTTACTTGTGTACAAACCGCAGCCAATTTAGATAACCCTTTTGTTCCGCATTATATCATCAGTTTAATTGTTCGTGATTCAACCATTCTTGAATTTGCCCCGACCATCACTGGTATCGTATTGGCAGGGAAAGTAGGTTCAAATATCGCTGGTGAATTAGGGACGATGCGTATTACCGAACAGATTGATGCTTTAGAAGTAATGGGTATTAATTCTACCTCATATTTGGTACTACCCAAAGTCGTTGCTTCTATCATTGTTTTCCCGATGTTGGTTACGCTTGCCGCTTTCCTTTCTATCTATGGTGGTTATTTGGCTGGCTGGTTAACAGGCGCAATCTCACCTCAGGAATATATTCAAGGGATTCAATTTGAATTTAACGCATTCAATGTCCCTTTTGCCTTGATTAAATCAGTTGTTTTTGCCTTCCTGATTGTTTCGATTTCTGCTTTTAAAGGGTATTTTACAAGTGGAGGAGCTTTAGAAGTTGGTCAAGCCAGTACAGCAGCCGTTACTAATAGCTGTATAGCTGTATTGATTGCAGATTACTTATTGGCTCAATTACTTGTCACAGCTTAGTTTACTCCTCAACATCCTAACGAGTTATTAAGTAATTCGTTAGGATGTAAATAGTCAATTCTCTTCTACTGACAGCATCTCCACTAGTTTCACAGCTTCTATTGCTTCTTGAACATCATGTACTCGGAGGATATTAGCTCCCTTCGTCAAAGCTATAGTATTCAATACCGTAGTAGCATTCAACGCGTCATTGGGCGATATATCCAACGTTCGCCAAATCATTGATTTTCTGGATACTCCGACAAGCATTGGACATTCCATCACTTCAAAGTCTCTGAGATGATTCAACAAAATATAGTTTTGATTGATGGTTTTGGCAAATCCGAAGCCCAAATCTATAATAATATCCTTTTGTCCTAATTGGCGTAATTGAAATACTTTTTGTTGTAAATCATCCAGCACATCCATCACCAAATCATCATAATGAGTCATTTGTTGCATCGTTTCTGGAGTACCTCTGCTATGCATCAAAACGTAGGGTACATTTAAATTAGCGACGGTTTCAAACATTTTATCATCCAACAAACCTCCTGCTATATCATTCACCATGATGGCACCAGCTTCCACACATTTTAGTGCTACCCCAGCCCGAAAAGTATCAATAGAAATCAATGCTTCTGGGAAATGCTTGATAATAATTTCCACCACAGGCAGTACTCTTGATAATTCCTCCTCTTCACCAACAGGCCTAGACCCCGGTCTGGTAGAATGTCCACCAATATCTAAAAAGGTAGCACCTGATGAAAGCATTTTTTCAACTTGTATAAGTACTTTCGATAAATCATCATACCGACTATTAGCATAAAATGAATCAGGCGTAATGTTTAATATACCCATTATTCTGGGGATAGTTAAGTCGATAAGTTTACCCTTGCAATTGATATTCATAAATTTTCATTAAACTATTTAAGGACAAAAGTCACCAAAGATAAATAAAATTGTAAAGTCATTTTGTCTAGTACTCGTAAACTACTCCAGATAAAATTTATCAAATGCTAAATTTGGCAGAATAATAATTCAAAAAATATATTTTATCTTGCCATCCTTAAGAAATCTTCTCATCATGAAACTAAAAATATTTACTGCTCTTTTTCTAGGAATGATTAATGTTACCCTTGCTCAAACGAAAGTTAAGGCGATAAAAGCAGGGAGATTGATTGACGTGGTATCTGGAGAAGTCCTGAAAAATCAAATTATTCTCATTGATAGCAATATCATTGTAAATATTGGCTCAAACCTAGCAATTCCTAAAAATGCAGAAATCATTGATTTGAGCAATGCTACAGTTTTACCAGGCTTAGTAGACTGTCATACACATATTACTACTCAACCAAGTGGTGATTATTACGCAGATATTTTTAGAAAAACACCGATGGACTATGCTGTTACGGCTCATATCTTTACTAAAAGGACGTTAGAGGCGGGTTTTACAGCTTGTAGAGATGTTGGTGCTGCGGCCTTTGTTGATGTAGCCGTCAGAAATGCAATCAATAATGGCGAAATCGTCGGGCCACGCTTAAAAGTAGCTACCTTATTCATTGGCTCAACGGGTAGTCATGGAGATTTGAATGGATTCTCTCCCTTTCTATCATGGCAGTTTCCAAAACAAATGAGTGGCGTAGCCGATGGCGTGGATGAATTAAGAAAACAAGTACGCTATAATATTAAATATGGAGCAGATGTCATAAAATTCGGTGCGAGTGCGGGTGTTTTATCTGAAGAAGAAAGTGTAGGAGCGCCTCAATTTACGCAAGAGGAAATGAATGCTATCGTAGATGAAGCAAAAATTTGGGGACGCAAGACCTGCGCGCATGCTCATGGCACACAAGCCATTAAAATGGCTATTAAAGCTGGGGTAGCATCGGTGGAACATGGCAGTTTTATTGACGCAGAGGGAATAGAACTCATGAAACAACACGGTACATATTTAGTGGCTGATATTTACAATGACGACTATATATTAAGTGAATATGGTAAACTGGGTTATCCTCAAAAAATTATTGAAAAAGAAAGACTAGTAGGCAGACTTCAACGTGAAAATTTTGAGAAAGCCGCCAAGGCAGGCGTGAAAATTGCTTTTGGGTCGGATGCTGGCGTTTATCCACATGGATGGAATGCTAAACAGTTTTTTTATATGGTTAAATTTGGGCTAAGTCCCCTTCAAGCCATTCAATCAGCTACTATCAATGCCGCAGATTTGTTAGATTGGAAAGATAAAATTGGTTCTATCTCAAAAGGAAAGTTTGCAGATATTATCGCCGTAGAAGGCAACCCTTTAGAAAATGTAAGTATTCTGGAAAAAGTGAAATTTGTGATGAAGGATGGAATTACTTATAAAAATGAATTAAAG
>NZ_JBWKYN010000105.1:0-20206 GCF_059423785.1 Arcicella sp. GW458-12-2-14-TSB2
CAGTATAATACTGAAAGGGATTTTTTTTGAGAAGATTATTTAATTTAGAAATTCACCCCCAACCTTACCGCCATTCTGTTCAACTCATATTCCTTTGTTCTACTAGAAGGGTAATCATCATTACCCGTATTGGTAGTTGTAGTAAAAGCATTATGCTTGTAACCGATACTCAATACAAAGTTAGCTTGCCCGCCCGTTGGAATCAGTAATCCCAGAACAGGACTAATTGCCAAACCTCCCTTAGCGGTTTGGTTATCAGACGAATCATCATTCAGCCATGTAAAACCATATCCAGCATCAACGCCGATATAAGGTCTTACTTTTTTGGAATCTGTTCTTCCATAAGTATTTCTTATTCCTAACGATACAGGAACAATCTGCATTGAATGAAACCAATCGACTCCTACAGTAACCCCTGCTGAAAGTTTATCCGATATTTTGTACCCATTGTATGATTGAATCGTAAAATTGGTTCGTCCCTCAACAGGAGTAGAATAAGACATCTGCGTGATTTGATACGACTTACCAAACAACCCTCCTATTTCTGTAAAATTTACGTATTTATCTTTCAAAAAACTCTTGCTCGATTTTTCTTGTGTATAAGCCACAGAAAAGATGAGGCAACCTATTATTGTTAATATACATTTCATGTTTTTCACGGCTTATTAGTTTTCTCGTTTTACCAATATCTTACTCAACAATTTCAAATTATTGGCATCTTTATAATCATATTGATATAAACCGTCCTTGCCAATGAGCATTAAAGTACCATTCAAAGGAATTACATCATAAGTATTCATATCTGTAAAATGCTGAATTAGCTTAATATCCATTGAATTGGTAGCATTAAACGTTTTTAGTCCCCCTTTACCTTCACAGATAAATAGTTTTTTATTATCTATTCCTAAGCCATAAGGGCTATCCATATTATATGATTTTAACAACACAGGCGTAGCTGGATTTGAAACATTGATAACATCTAGCTGATTGGCAATAGCTGCCCCACAACGGCTAAAATTATTTACCGAACGAAGGGTAACATAAGCGATATCGTCTTCAACCACTACAGGGTCGCAAGCTCTCACGTGGTCTAAACGAGATAAAAACGTAGGATTACTAGGGTTTTCATTGTTCCATATTTGCATTCCTGTTGTTGTACCCAAGAATAATTTATTTTTATAAGGGAAGATAGTCTCGATACCAAAACCAAGTTTTATACTAGCATCTTTGGTCGGTTTTTCAGGATTAGCCAAGCTAAAGAGTTTCATTTCATCTTGCGTAACAGCATATAGGTGATTATTCGCAATCGTGAATCTTGCTGTCGATCCTCCAACTCCTGCTCCTTTAGCTACTGAACCTGTAGAACTGCTTGATGAAAAGCTTGAATATAGCGACCAACTATCATAATACGCAATTGGGTAATAGGAAGGGTCGCATGATACTTCTTGAGTAGTAGTATACCATTTCCATTTATAGTCATAGATAGTCTGATTGTTCGCATTATAACTCCAACCAATACCATCTGCTACTCCATAAGTAAATACTTCGTTTACCCTTGATACCTCTTTGATAGCAGTAGGATTACTAATATCAAAAGCTACAAAATCGGTGTAACTATCGGCATATAGGATATTATCTTGCACGGCAATATCAATATTCCCTAATACTTGAATAAAAGCAATGGCTTTGGGTGATGCTGGATTTGAATTATCTATCACATGGAAACCTTTCTTTATTTCATTGATAAACAGATAGTTATCTTTGACATAAATTTTTCCAGGATTCACTAAGTCTTGTGCAGGCAAAGCTTTTACACTGTTCCTGAGTTCATTTAATGAGATTAACACTGATTCAGTTCCTCTGTAGGTATTGGTTTCTTGACAATGGTCTTTACAAGAAACAAAAGCAATTAACAAAGCAATGAAGTGAATTGCTCGGAGTAAAGTTTTTTTCATGAGCAAAAAGCCTAAAAAGGCGTTAAGTAAGAGTGATAAGTTGGAATTTTTAAATTGCGAGTTGCGAATCCTGAATTTAAAATTGTGTATATCAACAATTTTAAATCAAAATCCACAACTCTTTTTATGAGGTTAAACAGCTTTACTCAATCAGATATTATTTAGTTGTACAAAGTCCGTTTACACAATCCACGGTAGGCATAAGTATCATAGAACAGTCAGAAACCCTGTTGTATTTTGCATTCAATTCTTTTTGAAAATCTGTATAGCTTTTCACTTTCTCAGTTAATACTTTCTCATCTGTTTTCGACAAAGAATATACAATAAATCGGGTAGGTCCACCACAAGCTTTGGCTCCCATTGGCATCACTCTACAGTCATCGCCAGCACAAGCCTTGTTGATAGCGAAAGCTTCAATGTCTGATGCCATTTGTGCTAACTTTGCATTATCCTCCTCTTCATTACCAAATACATCTTTATTCTTACAGGCATAAAATAGTACAAAAACAAGAAACACATAAAGCATTTTAGATAATTTCATGGCTATTATTTATATTTTATACTTGTATACACTGGTCCGAGTATCTTACCATACTTAGATAAATAAGTCGGGAAAGTCTGATTATTAACATCTGTTTCTCTATAAAAAACGCTATCATCTACTCTCCAAGTTTTAATCGCTTTGCCTTTTTCTTTTCTTTGTATTAATAACATCCCTCCGTCGGCACAGCCTGGGCAACCGAATGTTTTACTTGCTTGATTAGCTAAGTCCGCAGGGAATTCAGTTATTACGTTTTTCACCTTAGCATACTCACTATCAGGCAATTGGTATCCTACAAAAGAATATTTCTCTTGGTCTTTACAGAAATTGCCACTGGTATCGGCATATACTTTTCCGCTATTCGTTACCATATAAATAACTGATGCTCTGCAACCCCAGCCTAAACCAACATGGCTAAAAACTAGGTAATTATCAAGTGTTTCTGCGCTGATATCTTCAGAAGATTTGGGCGTTTGTAGTTCATTTTCTGAACATGATAGCATCCCTAATGTCATTAGAGAAACTAATAATAATGTGAGTCTTTTCATGTTAATTATTGTTGATAGGTTCCTACTCCAACTGATACTTTTACATTTTTAAAAATTGACTTTTTAGGAGGTTTTGGTTTTGCTGGTTCGTAATATGGTGTTGCCTCTACTGGCACAACAATATTAGGCTGTTGCCATGTATGAGTGGTATTTTTTGTTGATAACGGCGTTATCATCTCAATGCTATCTGCCAGTTTAGTTCTTTCTATAGGTTCTTCTGGCAAATTTTCCAAAGGTTGTTCTTCCGATAATTCTATCGGAAGAGGCTTGGTTTTAACTGGTAATTGTGGGTCTAGAGGTTGAATTTTTCTTACCTCTTTTTCATTGATAGTAGGCGTAGGACTTTTCACCAATATTTGTTTTTCTAACTTTATTTGTTGCTGTACGGCAGGTTCAATGTCTTTGGTAATGTCAGTGTTGGCAATAAAAACCCAATATCCTATCCCTAGTAATGTTACCAGAACAGTACCTATGTAATAGAATGGAAATGTATTTTTAGGGGTTTGAGGAGCCGTTGGCGTAGCCTCAATGCTCAAGCCTTGCTCTATCTTATCCCAAACGGCATCAGATGGAGTCAAAGAGGCATCTTCAAAGGCTTTTTGCCATTGTTCCTCAAATGAATTATTTGTAAAATCGTTCATCATTAGCTATTTACGGATAATTGACTTTGTAAAATGGCTCTTGCTCTTGCATATTGTGACTTTGATGTTCCTTCTGTAATATTTAGCATCTCAGCGATTTCTTTGTGTTGATATCCCTCTATGGCATAAAGGTTAAAAACAGACTGACAGCCCTTTGGTAATTTCCGAATCATTTCAATTAATTCTTGAAAATTAATGCCTTCAATACCATTCAAGCCATCGGTAAATTGATTTTCATATTCCTGTACATTATCCATTCCTTGAAAATGCTGTTGTGCCCGAATATGATTGATGGCAACATTGATAACGATTCGCTTAATCCAAGCTCCTAAGGTACTCTCACCTCTAAACTTACTTAAATTTTGAAATATCTTAATAAATGCCTCTTGCAATACATCCTCGGCCTCTTCTTTACTTTGCATATAACGAGCACAGACCACCAACATTCTACCAGCGTAAGCATTGTATAGCTTTCGTTGGGCGTTACGGTCATTTTGCAGACAGGCCTGTATGAGCTGTTCTTCGTTTTCCAAAATTTATTGTTAATTAAAGAGGCTTATGTGTATTTTATTGTTGCTGTCGGACTTCGGCTGTAAGCAGTCGGCTAAAAGCTGCCTACAAATGACTGACAACCGAAAGCCTTTAGCCAAAGTTGGTGTCTTCACCAGACCTCATTAGTCTAGTAAATTGCTTTCGCATTGGTGGATTGGCTAATAGACCAGCCACGGGTAACCCGATAACCTTAATCACACAAATACTTCTTCTACTTACTTTATAACTAAGTTTTATGGAGCTTTTGTATAAAGACGTTTATTCTTATTAAACGGTTGGAAAAGAACTAAAAAAAATTATATTTTTCTCTGTCACCACTTACTTATCTGTTCTAAAGCCACTAACTATTTGCTTTTTATTATCTTTGCATTCTAAAATTTGAAATTGTACCTTCTGTGAATCAAGAAATAAGAGATAAATACGAAGTCGTTATCGGCTTAGAAGTACACGCTCAGTTACAAACTGAGAGTAAAATTTTTGCAGCCGATGCTGCGTCATTTGGTGCTTCACCTAATACCCATATTTCACCCATTACCCTCGGGCATCCGGGTACTCTGCCAAAGCTAAATAAAAGAGCGGTAGAATTTGCCATGAAAATGGGCATTGCTTGCCAGTCTAAAATAACTGAAAATCAGTATTTTGACAGAAAAAACTACTTCTATCCAGATCTTCCTAAAGGTTACCAAATCACACAAGATAAAACCCCTATTTGCATGGGTGGTGGTGTGCATGTGAAACTCTCGACAGGCGAAAAAACAGTTCGTTTTCATCATATTCACCTTGAAGAAGATGCAGGAAAATCATTACATACTGATGGTTCAAGCGATAGTTTATTAGACTATAACCGTGCAGGAACGCCATTGATAGAAATGGTAACCGAACCAGAAATCAAGTCAGCCGAAGAAGCCGCTACTTTTATGACCGAAGTACGTAAGCTAGTGCGTTACCTTGGTATTTGTGATGGCAACATGGAAGAAGGTTCACTTCGTTGCGATGTCAATATTTCGGTCATGCCCGTAGGTAGTAAAGTTTTCGGAACAAAAGTTGAAATCAAAAACATGAATTCAATGCGTTTTATCCAAAAAGCCATTGAATATGAAATTGTAAGACAAATTGATGCCGTTGAAAATAACGAGAAAATCATTCAAGAAACACGTAGTTTTGACCCTGCCACTGGGCGTACATCGGGTATGCGTGAAAAAGAATCAATGAACGATTATCGTTATTTTCCTGAGCCAGACCTTGTCCCTTTAGTAATTTCGGAAGAATGGCTTTCGTCAGTAAAGGCATCAATGCCTGCTTTACCGTGGGAGTTATTAGAGAAATTCACTAAGCAATATGGCCTGCCAGAATATGATGCCCATGTATTAACCGATACCAGAGAAGTAGCAGAATATTTTGAAGCAACGTGCCAATTTACAAAACATTATAAAGCAGTTTCAAACTGGATAATGGGTACGGTAAAATCATATCTGAACGACCATAATTTAGAAATCGGACAATTAAGCATTACTCCCGAGCAATTGGCGAAATTAATACAATTGGTTGATGATGGTAAAGTGAGTAACTCAACGGCTGCGCACCAGATTTTCCCAGAAATGATTGCCGATACCACTAAAACGCCATTACAAATTGCCGAAGCCAAGAATCTGATTCAACAAAGCAATACAGATGCACTTCAAACGTTAGTTGATGAGGTTTTAGCCAATAATCCAGCGAAAGTAAAAGAATACAAAAATGGCAAAAAAGGGCTTTTAAGTATGTTCATGGGTGAAATCATGAAGAAATCTAAAGGTTCGGCTGATCCTAAAGTAACCACTGCTTTATTGCAAAAAACTTTAGACAATTTATAACTAGCTTATAAATTGAGTTATCATTCACAAAACATGAAAAAAATATCAATCATCATTTTATTTGTACTGACGAGTATCTATACTTTTGCTCAGGATAAAGTGGTTAATATTACGGGGAAAGTAATGAATGTAGTGCCTGATAAAAAGGTATTACTACAGGTAATTAACGGCCGAGGAAATGCCATCACGGTAGATTCTGCGGTAGTAGCTGCTGACAAATCATTCAAGTTTAATAGCAAAATACCTGATGGTGGTGGTTATTATTTAATCAATTTCTTCGGTATGGAACTCAGCCAGAAAGTATTATTGATTCTGGAAGGTGGAGAGACAGTTAAACTTATTGCTGATGGATTGGATACGCCTGCCAAAAGAGGGAGTTTTCAATTGACTGGAGATTCTAAGAATATTGAATATTTCAATAGAATTCTGAAAATTAGCCAAGAGTTACAAACCAAAGTAGAATCTTGGAATTTACAAGTAACAGCAGCACAAGCCAAGAAAGATGATGCCACGATTCAAAAAATTCAGAACGAATTTCAAGCGGCACAAGAAGCGAACCTTAACAAAATAAAAGCCCTCCTTCCAGAAATGGGTACGCATTTGGTGGCTTTGTGGACGGCTGGCAATTTCTTAAATCCTGAGAACGATACGGAAACATTATTACAAGTAGCCGAAAAATTCAAGATTGAAAAAGGCAATTCTGCTAATGTTCATATCAAGACTTTCTTGCAACAAGTAATGCGGTTGAAAGGTGTCAGTGTAGGTTCGGAAGCACCAGAAATTGCGATGAAAACGCCGAATGATAAAGTATTAGCTTTATCGTCTTTGCGAGGAAAATATGTATTACTTGACTTTTGGGCATCGTGGTGTGGGCCATGTCGCAGAGAAAATCCAAACGTTGTAAGGATATACTATAAATTCAAAGACAGAAACTTCGATATTTTTTCAGTAAGCTTAGATCAAGAAAAAACATCATGGCTGACTGCTATCGAAAAAGATGGTATGGCTTGGAATCATGTTTCTGATTTACAATATTGGAATTCAGCAGCAGCCGTAGCCTATGGCGTTCAGGGAATACCTGCAACATTCTTATTAGACAAAGAAGGAAAAGTTATTGCAAAAAACCTGAGAGGAGAAGAGCTTGAAAAAAAATTGGAAGAGATTCTAAAATAAGCAATTCTCAAAATATTATTCTGCATATTTCAATCCCTGACATTTTTTATAAAACTGTCAGGGATTTTTCATGTAATTTTGTTCTTCCAAACAATCAAAACAGAATGTTGAGAAAAATATCTCAGAGATTCTATCACACAATCAATTTTTTGAAATGAAAGTAGCCATCATCGGAGCAGGAAATATGGGAATGGCATTTGCCAAATCGTTTATCCAATATGATTTAGTAAAAAAGGAAGACCTTTTTCTGATTGAAAAAAACTCAGACCGTGCCGAAGCATTACGACTGGAAAAAGCAGGAGTTGTTATTGACACCATTTCTTCTAAAATCGGAGAGTATGATTTAATTATTTTATCCGTAAAACCACAGGATTTCCCGTCTTTACAAGAAGAACTTCGTGCCGTAATTCAGCCTAAGCAATTGGTACTAAGTATCATGGCGGGGATTTCTATTGAAAAAATCATTAGCACCCTAAATCACCCTTTGGTGGTCCGTGCTATGCCCAATACGCCTGCATTGCTAGGAATGGGTATGACGGCTTTCTCGGCTGCTGGCGATATTACTTTAAGTCAATTAAAAAAGGTAGAAAATCTTATTAACTCAACTGGTAGAGCCGTTTTCTTAGAAGATGAAAGTTTATTAGATGCCGTAACGGCATTGAGTGGTAGCGGGCCTGCTTACTTTTTCTACTTAGTAAAAGCGATGATTGAAGCAGGAAAACAAATGGGCTTTGAAGAATCTATGTCCGCTTTGTTAGTAAAACAAACCATGTTGGGTTCTTTCCATTTAATTAATAATGCTGAAAAAAGTTTAGATGAATTAATCAAAGCGGTGGCATCAAAAGGGGGTACTACAGAAGCTGCCTTGAAACGTTTTGAAGAAGGACTTTTAGCACAAAACTTACAAGAAGGAATTTACGCTGCTCAGAAAAGAGCGACGGAATTATCGAAATAGGTTCAAGCAATAGGCTGTAGGCTTTTTAAAAAACAGTAGGGACTAATTGCATTCGTCCTTATTTGTTTAACAATATTATTATCAAATCTTTTATTATCACTAGCGAGGGGCTTAAGTCCCTCGCTAGTGATAAGGCTTGAATGTAAACGCTTTACTTTATTAATTAACCCCTTAATGATGCTAAATGGTTAGTAAATTTTCAAGCATTCTCTCATCACAATTCTCCACAGATTTTAAACGACTGATTTTCTCAAATATCCAAAAGTTTATTTCCTAATCCCAAAATCTGATGTCCAAAAGCTGAAAGTTAAAAGCCTTCTTCAATTACTTTCACTTTTAAATAAACTATTTCAAGCAAAAATATAATTTTATAGCTATCCCCTTCATTTTAACACTATTTTTCGCTTTTTTTACATAAATCATAAAACTAACGTTCAATTTCAATCTATATGTCGATAAAAGTTGCCATTTCTCATAAGACGAAATACAAGTTTGATAGAAGCGTCAGTCTATCTCCACACATTTTTAGATTACGTCCTGCGCCACATTCACGAACAGTGATTGAAGGATACTCTTTCAAAATATTTCCTGAAAATCATTTCATCAATTGGCAACAAGACCCATTCGGTAATTATCAAGCCAGAGTAGTTTTTCCCGAAAAAACCACAGAATTGCATGTAGAGGTAGAAGTTATTGCCAAATTACAGGTAATCAATCCATTTGATTTTTTTGTAGAAGAATATGCCGAAAAATTTCCCTTCAAATATGACGAACAGTTAAGAAGAGAACTAGGCCCGTATTTTGAACAAAGAGAATCTGGCGAAAAATTAATGAGTTGGATTGAAAGTAATAAGGTTTACACTGAAATCAATACTGTTGATTTTTTAGTTTACCTCAATCAAAGAGTTTTTAATGATTTACAATATAACATCCGTATGGAAACGGGTGTACAGAGTTGTGAAGAAACCCTTACTATCAAAAGTGGTTCTTGTCGCGATTCATCTTGGTTGTTAGTTCAGATTCTAAGACAGCACGGTATTGCAGCCAGATTTGTATCTGGCTATTTAGTACAGCTTACGTCAGATATTAAATCTTTAGATGGGCCTTCTGGACCCGTAGCTGATTTTACCGATTTGCACGCTTGGGTTGAAGCTTACATACCGGGTGCTGGCTGGATTGGACTTGATCCTACTTCTGGGCTTTTTGCGGGCGAAGGACACATTCCTTTGTCGTGTACACCAGACTATGCAAGTGCTGCCCCTGTGACAGGTGCTACCGATGTTTGTAATGTTACGTTTGAATTTGACAATAAAGTTACCAGAATCCATGAAGACCCAAGGGTAACGAAGCCTTATACAGACCAGCAGTGGGAAGACATCATGCAAGTGGGTTATGATGTAGAAAAGGATTTACAAGAAGGCGATGTACGGATGACGATGGGAGGCGAACCGACCTTCGTTTCAGTAGATGATTATGAATCGCCAGAATGGAGCTCTACTGCGGATGGCCCTTTAAAACGAAAATTAGCCTATGATTTAGCATTACGCCTAAAAAATCGTTTTGCTCATGGTGGATTATTACACTTCGGACAAGGGAAGTGGTACCCAGGCGAATTGATTCCACGTTGGCAATATGCACTATATTGGAGAAAAGACGGACATACCATCTGGAAAAATGATGCATTGGTTGCTAAAGAAAACGACCAAAAATTCACCTTCCATGATGCAGAAAAGTTCACCTTTGAACTGACAAAATACTTAGGCATCAACAGCAATAATATTATTCCTGCTTATGAAGACCCTATTTATTGGGCTTTAGAAGAAGGTAAGATTCCTGTTAATATTGACCCCCTAAAAGTAAATTTAAAAGATTCAGTAGAAAGACGCACCTTAGCCAAACTGTTGGAAAAAGGACTGAACAATCCTACTGGCTTTGTTTTTCCTTTGAAATGGGATAGAGGTATCAATACTTGGACAAGCTGTGCTTGGAGTTTCAGAAGGAATCATTGTTACCTAATTCCGGGTAATTCTCCAATTGGCTATCGTTTGCCATTGGACTCATTGCCTGCGTTATCAGACGATAGAAAAGAGTTTCCAGCCGAACGTAGCCCCTTTGAAGATTTAGCACCATTAGGTGATTTTAGTGGAGTTGTGGAAAAACGTTATGGTGCTGTTGCTCCAGACTATGAACTCCCTCCTGCTAAAAAAGTGAGCGAAGACGAAAAAGAAAAAGGGAACGAAAAGCAGATTATTTTCGAAGTTCCTACGTTCACTACGGCTTTAACAATTGAAGAGAGAGAAGGTATTTTGTATGCATTCTTACCTCCTACTGAGTATTTAGAGCATTATTTAGACTTGATTGCTTGTATTGAAGCAACTTGTGAAAAGCTTCAACTACCGATTAGGATTGAAGGTTACCCTCCTCCGTCTGATTATCGTTTAGAAAAACTAAATGTTACACCAGACCCAGGGGTAATTGAAGTAAATATTCATCCAGCCAAAAATTGGCAGGAGTTAGTTGACAACATCACTGCTTTATACGAAGAAGCCTTCTTTGCTCGCTTGGGTACAGAAAAATTCATGGTAGATGGCAAACATACAGGTACTGGCGGAGGTAACCACGTAACGATTGGAGGTGCCAAACCAGAGGATAGCCCAATCTTACGTCGTCCAGATTTATTACGTAGTTTGATTACCTACTGGCAACATCACCCTGTATTAAGTTATTTATTCTCTGGCCCTTTTATTGGACCAACTAGTCAAGCACCGCGTTTTGACGAAGGTAGAGAAGAGCGATTGTATGAAATGGAGATTGCTTTCGACCAAATCCCTGAAGGTGAAAATGTGCCTTTCTGGATGGTTGATAGGATTTTCAGAAACCTTTTAGTAGATGTGACAGGCAATACACACCGTACAGAATTCTGTATTGATAAAATGTATTCTCCTGACTCATCAACGGGTCGTTTAGGCATTTTAGAATTCAGAGGGTTCGATATGCCTCCTCATAAACACATGAGCTTGGTTCAAACCTTATTGATTAGGGCTTTGATTGCTAAATTCTGGAAAGAACCATACAAGAAAAAGTTAGTGCGTTGGGGTACAGAATTACACGACCGTTTCCTTTTGCCACATTACGCTTATTTAGATATGCTTGATGTTGTGAATGATTTGAAGGATGCAGGGTATAATTTCGACATCTCTTGGTTTGATGCTTTCTTTGAATTCCGTTTCCCTTATTATGGCGGTATTACCGTTGATAATACTCAACTAGAAATCCGTTCGGGCATAGAGCCTTGGCACGTACTAGGCGAAGAATTGTCAAACTCTGGTACTGCTCGCTTTGTAGATTCTTCTTTGGAGAAAATACAGGTAAAAGTAACTGGCTTTATAGAAGGTCGTCATATATTAACCTGTAACGGTTGTAGAGTTCCATTAAGAAGCACAGGTGTAAAAAGCGAATTTGTAGCAGGTGTTCGTTACAAAGCATGGAACCCGCCTTCGGCATTGCATCCTACTATTGGCGCAGATGCACCTTTGGTATTTGATATTTTGGATACTTGGAATAATAAAGTAATTGGAGGCTGTACCTACTTCGTATCGCACCCAGGCGGTAGAAGTTTTGATACATACCCAATTAATAGTTACGAGGCAGAATCAAGGATGATTAGCCGTTTCTGGGGTTTTGGACATACACCAGATGCACCAGAAACAGAAGAGGCAGCACCAATCAGAAATACGCCAACAATTTCTAGGTTTGTGGCAGAGAACAAAAAGGATCTTAAGGCCGATACGCCTATAGAAATAATTAATCCAGAATATCCAAATACTTTAGATTTAAGAAAGTACTGGAAAAGAAGGTAATATAAATTTCATTTTTTCAATTCTCCTAAATATCACTAGCGATATTTAGGAGAATTTGAATTTAATTGTAAATTGATTTTCTTCAAAGCTAATTTTCATTTCAACAACTCCTTCACCGCAAAAGGATAATCAGTAATTAATATATCTACCTGTTTCGTTTTTAGAAATTCCGTATAATATCCTTTATCAAAAGCATCAGGATGTTTTTGAACATTTTCGCTAATATCACTTGTTAACACTATCCCATTTTTCTTGAGTTTTTCAATTAATGACACAGGGGTTTTAGCATTAATATAAGCTACCAAATTACTGAAAGGTATATTCAAGGCTTTTATTCTTTCCCAATCCTCCTCGTTACTGATTAATGTTGAAATAGTAATTGAAGAAGAAAGCTGATATACTTTCTGTGTATTGATGGGTGAAAACGTCAGAATTAAGCATCGGTCTTCTAGTCTTTTTTTCTTTATCTTTTGCACTGTTTTTTGCCATAAATCATCTTTTACATCTACCATCAGATAAACGTTTTTATGGGCCGATAACCATTTTAAAACTCCATCAAAAGTTGGAATACGTTCTTGTGTAGGATCACCCTTTTGTGCTTTTAGGTATAAGCTTTCTAAATACGTTGATGTCAATTGCTTAATAGCACCAACACCATTGGTCGTTCTATCAATGGTTTCATCATGCATGATAAACAAATCTCCATCAGCACTTTGTCTGATGTCTAATTCTAGCATTACTGCTGATTTTTTGAAGGCATTAGCAATCATATTAAAACGAGCAAGACTATTCTCAGGTAAATTACTATCAAATCCACCACGGTGTCCGCTAATAAGTGGCCCATTCTTCCATGATTTTTTAAAATGTTGATTGACGTAAATTGCCGTATCTTTTTTCTGGGCATGAATATTGTTTATACAAACCATGAATAACAAAATGCTAGAAAATAATTGAATTGATAATTTCATTTGATGATGATGTTTAAAAGATGGTAATAGTTACCAATTTAACAATGTATTCTAATGCTTACAATTATGAATGATTAAATATTGATAAAGGATTATTTATCGAAAACACTAATGTAAAGCCATTGAATTGGAAATATTACAGGATAATACTAATATTTTTTGATATTTTTTTTATTACTTTTATTTTAATAATAACCATTACTATACTGCTAATAATAAAGGTGATGAAAACTCAATCTCTTAAAAAGGTTGTTTTACTGGTAGGAAGAGACGATTGGCACAAGGACACTCATTTGAACCATATCTTAAGAAACTACCTCAAAAAGAACAACTACAAAATAATGTGGGAACACCCCGCAGGAAGTTTTATCTATAAACTTCAGTCCATTGAAAGTCATCTAAAATGGCTCCCAAAATCTATCAAAGCATTCAACATTAAGCTGGTTAAACTGTTGTATTTGGTTACTCACTGGAGTTATGCAGTTTATTTATACAACCGTCCTAATCAGTTTATCGAATTTAGATGTCCCAGACTAAAAAAGCGGATACAAAACCTGAGTGCTAACAATGAATTAATAGTTTTTTCAAGGTCATCAGGAGGCAGAGCTATTTCTCTCATCGCAGATGAATTGAATATTAAACACATTGTGTGTTTGGGGTATCCATTTCAAAATCCTAATAATGGTGTAGAACCCGAAAGATATTTACATTTAGCACACCTACAAACGCCGATGTTAATTATTCAGGGAATTAATGATGAATATGGAGGTATTGAGATTAAGGAAAAGTATCATTTAAGCCCACAAATCAACTTATTTTTTGTAGATACAGACCATAATTTTAATATCGGCGATAGCACTTGGAACACAGTATATGCTAAAATTGATGAAGTTATCAAATGAGTAGTGCAAGGTTTTCCTACAAAAGCTTTAATTTTAATAAATTTTAAAATACTTCATTTTCAACCAATGAGCGATGATTACAGAAAAATCACCTAATTTACTTCAAGCCTATCAGCGAGAAATTAACTCTTATGATGAAATCTTGGGAGCAAACGGTCAAGTAAAACCTCATTGGCAAACACTTTTTTCTACTTTAGAAAAAATAGGTATGAAGGAACTCCATTCTCGAAATTTTGAAATTATCAACAAACTTCGTGAAAATGGTGTTACTTATAATGTTTATGAAAATTCAGGAAGTTTAAATCGACCTTGGCAACTAGACCCTATTCCCTTTCTTATCGAACAAAAAGAATGGAACGTTGTTGCGAAAGGGCTTAAACAAAGAGCATTAGTCTTAGATTTAATGTTGAGAGACATCTACGGTCGTCAACGGTTAATCAAAGAAAACATCCTACCTCCTGAATTAGTATATGGGAATAGAGGCTTTTTTAGGGCTTGTAATGATATAAAGCTACCTTCTGAAAATCAATTAACCCTATATGCTGCCGACATCGCTCGTGGACCCGACGGCAGGATGTGGGTATTAGATAATAGAACACAAGCACCTTCTGGAACAGGCTATGCCCTTGAAAATAGAAGTGTGATGAGTAAAATATTGCCTGAACTTACTAATGGAATGTATGTAAGCAGGCTTTCTCCTTTTTTTACCAGTCTTCAACAAACAGTAGCTTCTTTGGCCGTCAAAGCAAAAGATTATCCTAACATTGTTTACCTAACACCAGGCTCAAATAACGAAACTTATTTTGAACATGCTTATTTGGCGGCTTATTTGGGATACACTTTAGTACAAGGTGATGATTTATTGGTGCGCGATGGTTTCGTTTGGTTAAAGTCTATCGATGGGTTAGAAAAAGTAGACGTTATCATAAGAAGGATTGATGATGAATGGTGCGACCCTCTGGAGCTTAGGCAAGATTCTCGTTTAGGAATTCCGGGGCTATTACACGCCATTCGTTCAGGAAATGTTTCAGTGATTAATCCTCCTGGCTCAAGTGTGCTCGAAAACAATGGTTTATTACCCTTTATGAATGCCGCTTCTAGGTTCTTTTTAGGTGAAAGCCTGATTATGCCTTCAGTGGCTACTTGGTGGTGCGGACAAGCCAAAGAGATGAATCATGTATTGGCGAATCTGCCGAAATTGATTATAAAAAGTACTAATCGTAAACAAAAAATAAGGTCAGTTTATGGAAAGTCATTAACGGAAGCACAATTAAATGATCTCCGTAAGCTTATTATTGAAAATCCTACTGAATACGTTGCCCAAGAAGAAGTAAGTCTTTCTACTACGCCAGCCTTGGTTGATGGAAAAATTGAGCCTCGTTTTGCAGCATTACGTGCTTATTTGGTTTCAGATGGCAAAGATTATCACGTGATGGATGGCGGTTTAACCCGTAGTTCAGCCGTAAGAGACCGCTTTGAGATTTCGCATCAGTATGGTGGTTTTTCTAAAGACACTTGGATTGTATCTGATACCGTTTTACAGCCTCCTCCGCGGATTATCATTCCAACGGCAGCATCTGTTCATCATCATACATCGTTACCTAGCCGAAGTGCCGAAAACCTGTTTTGGGTAGGAAGGTATTGTGAAAGAACAATGGCTACGACAAAGTTTTTGAAAATTACGATTAATGCCTTGCAAGAAAATGTCAACTTTGGTGGTTCTGTTAAATCAGAGCACATTGATATATTGCTAAAGTCTCTTACACACCTTACCCTCAGTTATCCTGGCTTTATTGACGACGATAATCCTGAATTATTGAAAAATCCTTATCCAGGTATTCATGATTTAGTTTTTAATGCTAAAAAAGCAGGAACAATAGCTTATAGTGTAGAATATTTTTTGAGGGGCGTAATTACGGTAAGTGATAAATGGAGCCATGATACATGGAGAATCATTAATTTAATTGAAAATAGCTTAAAAAAGATTAAAAGCTCGGACCCTGATGCTAACAATCCGAACATGATTCAAAAGATTTTAGACAAGTTGCATACTCGTCTATTTACTTTCTATGGAATCATTTCAGAGTCTATGCCACGCGACAGCGGTTTTTATTTATTAGAAGCTGGGAAACTTATTGAGAGAATCTTATCAAGAATTAGCATTATTCGTTCTACTTTTAGTTTTAAAAATGACCTTAACGTAGAAAATGATTTGGTTGAGGCTGTATTAATCAATCATCATTTATTAGTTCATTATCGTTTATTGTATAAATCGCATATAAGTTTAGAAGCCATGCTTGATATGATTCTGTTGGAAGAAAGTTTGCCTTATTCACTCAGCTATCAATTGGATGCCTTAGCCGAATGTCTTTCTAAACTTCCTAAAACATCAAGCAATGAAAGGCTAACCAAAGCTGAAAAAGCAGTGTTGGAGGCTTCAACTAAAATTAAGCTAACAGATATTGCTACGCTTGGAGCTTATGATACAGAAACTTTATATCGAGAAAATTTAGATAACTTACTCGCTAATGTTTTTAGTTTGATTTCGTCTGTTACTGTTTGTCTGACAGATGTGTATTTTACTCATACTGTGATTCAACACTCATTAATGGAAAATCCAGAAAATAGTGATACCAATGAAATATAAACTCACTCACCAAACAAAATATAAATATCATGATTCTGTAAACAGCTATCATAGTTTAGTGTGTTTAAAACCCCTGAACATATCTACACAGATATGTCATAGTTTTTCGTTGTTAGTTAGTCCAAAGCCTTCTGAAATTGTAGAAAGGGTCGATTTTTTTGGTAATACTATTCATTATTTTTCTATACAATCGGCTCATCGAGAATTGATTGTTAAGACTGAAAGTAAAGTAGAGACCTTTCCTAAGTTTTTAAATATTAATTTTTCAGTATCTTGTAAAGAAGCCCGCGAGGCATTTAAAACCAATAATGCTTTAAAAATAGAATTGTTACAGTATTTATTACCTAGTCCGTTTATTCATTGGGACGAAGAAATCCATGCCTTTGCAGAAGCTTCTTTCCCTGAAAATCAATCACTTTACGAAAGCGTCAAGAACCTTTGTCATAAAATATTCACAGAGTTCGACTTTGTTTCTAATTTTACCAATATCAATACGCCTATTAAAACTGTGTTGAAAGAACGCAAGGGCGTATGTCAGGATTTCTCTCATTTAGCCATTGCCTGTCTGAGAAGTATGGGCTTTGCTGCTCGGTATGTAAGTGGCTATTTAGAAACCTTGCCTCCTCCGGGCAAGAAAAAACTGCAAGGGTCAGATGCTTCCCATGCTTGGATTTCAGTATTTATTCCCAACATTGGTTGGTGCGAATTTGACCCTACCAATGATTTAGTTCCTCAAGAAAGGCATATCATTACAGCTTATGGACGAGATTACAGCGATGTACCTCCGCTAAAAGGCATTATTTTTAGCTCTGGCAAACATACTTTATCTGTTTCTGTAGATGTAATACCCTTATTTGAACCATGATATACATTTCATTTTAATCATTATACATAAATATAGTATTATTGCTATTCCTGAGAATTCGGGTTGTTTTTGCGTATATTTGAGAAAAACATATTAATTGCTAAATGATTAAACCAAAACAATCTAAAGAACAAACTTTTCGCGATAGGATAAAAGAAGAAATTCTTGAGTTCTTTCGCCTAAATGAAGATACCGCTTGGTCGCTAAACCAAGTACATAAAGCCTTTGCCGTTCGTGACCGTAGTACAAAAACTTTATATGGAGAATTGCTTGAAGAGCTTCATAAAAACAAAAAAATCATTCGCCAACAAAACGGAAGTTATATAGTAGATACTGTCACAGAATTTGTAGTCGGAAGAATAGACCATGTAAACGCTCGTTTTGCTTTTGTAGTGGTTGAAGACAGAGAAGATGATATTTGGATTAATACCCGTGAACTAAACGGAGCCATAGATGGCGATACCGTAAAAGTATTGGTATTCCCCAAAAATAAAAAAGGAACAACACGTGCGGAAGGCGAAGTAGTAGAAATTATAGAAAGAGGCAGAAAAGAATTAGTAGGTACTATCGAGATTTTACCAAACTATGCTTTTGTGACTCCTGATGCTAAGAAAATATTCCAAGACGTTTTTGTCTCAAAGTATGATATTGGTGATGCTCAGAACGGCGACAAGGTAATTGTAAAGATTACGACTTGGGCTGAAAAAGAGCGTAAGATGGAAGGCCAAGTAATAGAGGTTTTAGGAAAAGCTGGCGAGAATAATACTGAAATGCATGCTATTTTAGCAGAATTTGGCTTACCAATCAGTTTTCCTAAAAATATTGAAGAAGAAGCCGAAAACATTCCTGTAAAAATATCAGCAGCAGAAATCAAAAATCGTCGTGATTTTAGAGGAACTACAACTTTCACGATTGACCCCGTAGATGCCAAAGATTTTGATGATGCCCTCAGTTTTGCCTTCTTAGAAAATGGCAATTATGAAGTGGGTGTACACATTGCAGATGTTACTCATTATGTGTTACCAGAATCTAATCTTGAAGCGGAGGCTTTTAAAAGAGCTACTTCGGTATATTTGGTAGATAGAGTAGTACCAATGTTGCCTGAAAAGTTATCCAATGGGTTATGTTCTCTTCGCCCTAATGAAGATAAATTGACGTTCTCGGCTGTTTTTGAAATCACTCCTGACGCCAAAGTAGTAGGCGAATGGTTTGGTAGAACTATTATCCATTCTGACAGAAGGTTCTCTTACGAAGAAGCTCAAGAGGTTTTAGATGGAATAGAAGGCGGAACTGTTGCTGTAGAGGATGCAAAACCTGTTGAAACACCCGAAGAAGATCCTAAGAAAAAAGGACGTAAAAAGAAAACGGACGACGTTGCCTCACTTCCTACTTTCCCAAAAGAACTTTTGACGCTGAATCAATTAGCACATAAACTTCGTGACGAACGTTTTGCAAAGGGAGCCGTAAATTTTGAAACTGTTGAAGTAAAGTTCAACTTAGATGAAAACGGGAAACCGCTAGGAATTTATCAGAAAATCAGAAAGGATTCTCATAAGCTTATTGAAGAATTTATGCTATTGGCTAATAAGAAAGTAGCGGAATATGTATTCAATTTGCGTAAAACAGAACCTAGAAATACGATGGTGTATCGTACACACGATGCACCAGACCCAGAAAAACTGAAAAACTTCTCGACATTTGCCAAACGTTTTGGATACAATGTACAAACGGAAGTATCGCAGATAAGTACTTCGTTTAATGCTTTGATGCATGATGTGGAAGGGAAACCAGAACAGAATATTTTGGAGAACTTGGCGGTAAGAACGATGTCAAAAGCAAAATATAGCACCGACCCAATCGGTCACTTTGGCTTAGCATTTCCTTTTTACTCACATTTTACCAGCCCTATTCGTCGTTATCCAGATATGATGGCGCACCGAATGCTCCAGCATTATTTAGATGGGGGACAGCCTTTAGAACGTGCTCCTTGGGAAGCCCGTTGTAAGCATAGTTCTGAAATGGAGAAAATGGCTGCCGAAGCTGAACGTGCCTCTATCAAATACAAGCAAGTAGAATTTATGAGCTTGATGGAAGAAGGTAAAGTATGGGACGGTATCATTTCGGGCGTTACTGAATTCGGAATTTTTGTAGAGATTACCGAAACTGCTTCGGAAGGCTTAATCAGAATGAATGATTTGAAAGATGATTTCTATGATTTCGACCGTGATAACTACAGAATTGTTGGACAGAGAAATGGCAAAGTATTTACATTTGGAGACAAATTACAGGTAAAAGTAAAAGAATGTAATTTGGGTCGCAGAAGTATGGATTTGACTTTGGTAGGCAATGACGGTGATGGTAAAAGAAAAACAAAGCCATCGCATCGTGGAGACTCAAGACATAAATCTAAAAATGCTAAGTCTGCTCCAAGAGGCGATAGACGCACAAAAGGTAGTGGAGGAGAAAGCAGAGATAGAAAGAAAAAAAGGTAAGAGAATTGACAAACATGAGTCATCCCGAATTTTCTCATAAAATAGTGAGTTTGGGAGGATTTGTAAGTATTATCGTCTTGTCCTTACTTTTCTTTTCTTGATAAAAGAAAAGTAACAAAAGAAAATCAAGAATTCCTAAACTCGCTCCGCTCAAACAGTAGGAATTCGGTATTTATCAATCATAAAAAAACGGTCTAAATTAGTTTGTAGACCGTTTTTTATGCAATTTTAAAATTCGGGATGACTCATGTTTT
>NZ_JBWKYN010000106.1:0-19864 GCF_059423785.1 Arcicella sp. GW458-12-2-14-TSB2
CGATTTACAGAATAAGAATAGCCATTCACAATATCTTGTGGACAAATTTTGCCCAAAATTCGGGATGACTCATGTTTTTATGTACACTGTGCCGATAAATAATGAAGTTGTCCTGACTTTTTTATCATTATTCAAAATAAGGAGAAAGAATCTAATATCGTAATGACGAACTCCTAGCATTTCTTTTACAAGCAATAGCTTGATTAAGATTACTCCGTAATGCTGGTAACATGAGGGTGGCCCACTGAATCATATCTAAATCGTTTGATTCTACTAAAATCTTTTCTAAGGAAGCTATCGCATCTTTGTTGCTCAAAACCATGATATTACAAAAAGCAAAGTCAAAATCACTTTTCGACTGTTTATTCAATTTGCTGTAAGTATCAATAGCACGGTTTGATAAGGCTGTGGGAATACTGATTGATTTTTTCTTAGCAATGGCTTTTATATTTATTAATGATTTATAATGCAATACTTCCATCATTTTACCCAATACTCTTACTTCATATTGTTGGCTATGATGTTGTGCCAACTGTCCTAGTTTTATTTCTTCTAAATCAATTTCTGCAACATTTACTAAAAACTCTTTGTCATTTTCTAGAGCTATGTGGTCAAGTGCGGTTTCTTTGGCTTGATAAATATTAGAAAAACTTTCATCAGGTCTTGGATAACGATTGTTACAAGATATAAAGTCAAACATAATAAGGCATCCTACTACACTGAAACACAAAGTGCTGTTTAAATAAATGATTGCTTTCATATTGTTTTACTGATTGAAATAAATCCTATCCTATTGATACAGTATTTGCTAATCACAACAAGGACATTCCTAACTACAGAACTGTTATAATCAGTTGCAACTCTTTGCTAGACATCACTGGATTTTTCTCTTGAAGGCTTTTTTCGATGGTCAACCTTGCCATCAAATAGCTTACAGTAGATTCCGCTCCTTGATTAAGGTTTACATAATTCTCTTCTAGTCCGTCATAGCACCCTCCTGTACAAGGATTATAGATAATCTGATGCAGATGGTTATTACCTAAAAACCAATTAAAGGCTATCTTCATTTTATGCAAGTATTCGCCTTCTCTGAAAACTTCATAAAATTTATTAAGCGCCAATATCGTATAGGCCACATCAATGGGTTGCTCTCCTCCTATTACATTTTGTACAGTATCTTCTTCTTTATTTAGCCAACATTTATTAGAAATTACTTTAATACGCTGTTGGTTGAATGTCTTGGATAAAAGAAAGTCAAATGATGATTTTGCAATTTGCTTATACACAGATTCGCCAGTGGCTAAATAGGCACATAACATTGCTTCTGGCAGAATACTATTGCCATAAGTAAGGTAACTTTCATACCATTGCCAATCTTTATCGGCTTCATGTTTGTACATCTGAACCAACCGATTAGCAAGTTCTCTGATAAGCGCAATATTATTTTTAGATTTATAGCGCGTATTACGATAATACAAGCCTTTTATGATAAATGCCATCGCACGGGTAGAGAATATTTTTTGAACATTCTGCAATGCTAATTGAATAGTCGCTTCGGCATCATTAGCTAGTTCTTCAGGAAGTATTGCACTTTTGAAAATTAAAAAGCCCAAAGCCCAAATCGCTCTCCCATTAGAATCAGCAAGGTTTGTCGTATTATTTTGTTCTGTAAATTCTTTTTCTTCATTCACATAATTCAAGAAATACCCTTCTTTTTGTAAACAGAATTTGATGAAATTGAAATAAAGCTTAATGTATGCTAAATCTGATTCATCATGTGTTAATTCATAGTGCTGACACATTGCGACCATTGCTCTGGCATTATCATCAAGGGTATAGCCAGAATCAATATCGGGCTGATTGATGATAGAAAACTGAATCATTCCAAAATCAGTACTTAATTTCTTGAGATGGTCTAGGTTTAGCACAGGCAGATTATACTGTAACGTAATTTGTGCTAAACCAATTTCCTCGAATAAAATAGCATGAGCAATCGCAGCGTTTTCCCAAGCTGTTGATGCCATTTTGTGTAAACCATTAGAGCTAATGTTTTTTCTAAGTGTCTCATTGGCTAATAAACTTTTAACAGCATGAGCCAATTGATGTGAATTTTCGAAATCAATGATAATTCCTGCATCATTATTTAATACCTCACGAGCATGCGGTATCGGGGTGGAAACAATAGGACAACCACAGCTGATAGCATAAGAAAATGTGCCACTGACTGCTTGGTTGGGGTCTTTAGAGGTAAACAGATAAACATCAGTAAGTTGTAAGTATTCAAGCAGTTCGGGTAATGGTAAAAAACTATTGATAAATCTAACATTGTCTTGCAGCGAAAGAGCGACAACTTTAGCTTCTAAGTATTCTCTGTATCGTTCTCCATCTCGTTTAATTACTGATGGATGCGTTTTCCCAATGATTAAAAAAAGTACATCAGGGTTTTCTTTCACTATATCGGGTAGCGCATCTAAGGTTGTTTCGATGTTCTTTCCTGAGCTTAACAATCCGAAGGTCGAAAGTATCTTCCTTCCTGTCAGTTGATATTTACTTTTTAGTATTTCTTTATCTAAATGTGGCACTAGGTGTGTGCCATGAGGAATAACCGTAATTTTATCCTTTGGTATTTCGTATGCCTCTATCAGGATTTTAGCAGACGAATTAGTCATTACAATAACAGATTGTGCAATATGTGAAATTTGCTGTACTGTATCTTTTAAAGTTGGATTGGGGTCTGGTAAAACTGTATGAAAAACAATAATTATAGGTTTTGTGAGTGCTTTGAGAAATTTATTGAACTCCACATCATTTTTTTCAAAGAAGCCAAATTCATGCTGAATCATCACCATTTGAATAGCCTCATTTTTATTAATCCTAAAGGCTAATTTGGTAAATGAGCTTTCATTGCTAGTATCAAGGATATATTTTGGTTCTTCGGAATAAGTATGTTTTTCATTTTCAGATTCTAGCGGACAAACACTTATTTTAAAAGAATGATCAAACTTATTATTTAAGGCTTTTATCAAATCTTGTGAATAGGTAGCAATGCCACATTCGCGGGGTGGAAAAGAAGTAATGAATAATATTTCTGGTAATAACTTCTTTTGATTGTCAAGACCATTTAAGCCATCTCCCATAAAAGAATTTGAACTTTCTGGCATCTGAAATTTATTATGATGCTGTGCTATTTGATTTATCATTTTATTGTGTGTTATGCATTAACTCTTTCACGAGTGCGGTTAAACTCAGGGAAGCACAAGCTATTTGTTCGTCGGCAGCACCGTAATAAATGTAGAGCGTATCGCCAAACAAGGCTGTTCCCGTCGGGAAACAAACATTATTTACTTCTCCATCAAGCTCCCAAGCTTGGTCAGGTCTGAATAATGGATAAGGTAAACGAGCAATTTCCTTTTGTGGATTCTGTAAGTCGAGCAATGCCGCACAAGCTGAATATACATATCCCTTTATGGTATCTTGAACACCATGATATATCAACAACCAACCATGTTCTGTTTCTATTGGCGGACAGCCTCCTCCTATATAACTTACTTCATGGTCAAATTTTGGGGTAAGCACAATGTTTTCGTCCAGATGAAGAAAGTAATTTTGCCAGAATTCACTAGTAAGTTCCTCTAAATGATTGATACCCACTACAATTTGAATATCTGGTTTTATACGATGTAAAAAGCAAAGCTTGTCGTTTATCTTTCTAGGGAAAAATATTACGTTTTTATCCCAAAGAAGCAATTGTTTACCTTCTTTTTCAATAATTCCAAGATGTTGATTATACCTTGGGTACTTGTCATCTAATGCATTTTTAGCTTCAGAAAGTCGCCTAAATTCATCATAAGTAATTTGAGGTACGATGATTCCCTTTTTTTCAAAATTTACTAAATCAGTTGAAGTAGCCAACGCTCCTAAAGCATTTACACCATCATAGGCGGTGTAAGTTAGGTAATATAAATCATCAATTTTTACAATTCTTGGGTCTTCAACACCGTGCGACTCATACTCAAACTGAGGGAAAAGTATTGGTGATTCTGAACGAGAGTCAACAACCAAAGGCCCTTTCAATTTACAATATCCAATACTTGAATAATTCCCTTGGCTAACGGCTCTGTAAAAAAGATGTACATATTCGCCTTCTCTGTATATTGCGGGATTGAGCACTCCTTCATTTTCAAAACCCAAAGTGGTTTTTCCCAAAAGAATACCTGTTTTGATTACTTCTATCATAATAGGGTTGCTGACGTTAGTAAAATTTATATTAAGCTTCGCTACCTTTTTCTTTACGTTTAGCGGCCTTGGCCTCTCTTTTCTCCTTTAGGTTCTTTACTGGCGCTTTTTTGCCTGTTTTTTCTTTACCTTCTTTCTCTTTCGACATATTATTTTAGATTATTTAGCTTCAAAGCCTATTAAAATAATTTCTTACATAAGCTACCTGTTGGTTATCAGTCATTTTATCACTTGTTTTTACTTCAATCTTAATGTTCTTATAATGGTGGTCTTGATTCAAAATATTAAACAATTCGACTTTTGCATCTGTTGGACCAAATAGTAGTACTTCATCATACCCTATTATTTCTGTAGCTATTTTTTTATAAAAACCCATTTCAAGGTGCTGTTCCTTGTTATGCATAATATTTTCGCTTTTACTTAAGCTTTGCTCTTTTTCTTCATGCGTAAAATCAGATGTTATTATTTTACGCTCTATGAAAATATTGCTATATTCCATTAAATTGGCTGTTGAGTGATCCATCCAGATACCCAATTTCTTTTTTGTAGTCATTATTCTTGATGTTGTTTTTGTATATAATATTATTTGAATAATATAGGTTTAGAGGTTAAATAGCCCTATTATTCTGTATTTCCACGATTATGATTGGTATTGTACTTTTTCAATAATGCTAATAAAGAATCGTAATAATCTTGTAAATTTTTCTGATTTACCGCTGGATTAACAACATCTGGGACACTTATAGGCATTTCTTCAACATATTTTGATAGTTCAGGAAATTTCTCATGGATAAGCATCGTTATTTTCAGAATCTCGTCGTTAAGTTCACTTTCGGTTTTCATAAAGTTTAAGGATTAGCTGTAAAAAACAATTGTGCCGGAGCGTTTTGCTTAAAAATTGATTTATTTGATAATCCTTTAAAAAAGCTCCCTGTTGGCATTAAATTAGGTTTAAGCTCTTGCTGAATTGCTTGTCTGATTTTCTGACAAAGTATTCTTTCATCAGAAGGTTTATTGATAAATGTTTTTGCTCCAAGCTGAAGGATATCTTTAATCCTAGCCATATCATTGGTAAGAAAAACCACTGGAATATTTTTAATTCGGGGGTTATTTAAAATTTCACTAAAACACTCAATACCGCCCATAATAGGCATATTGATATCTGTAAAAATTAAATCTGGAAGTATTTCTGCCTTTTCTAATTGTTCTAAAGCTTCTTTTCCATTATTTGCCAGTCCAAACAGACGAACTTCGAGTATCTCACTCAAGGCTTCTATAAAAAACCTTTGGTCATCTTTGTCATCTTCGATTAATAATATTTTTTTTGTGGTTTTCATTTTTGGGGGCTTTCAATTAGTCTTCGTAGCCACTTTTAATAATGGTTGAAATCATTTTAAACTGTACATTCGCATTAAAACGGTAAGTTGAATGGGCTGGGATAATAATTCCCTCGCCTAATTTTAGCTTAATCTTTTTATCATTTATCATTAACTCTGCTGAACCATCAATAATCTGAATATATATATCGTAAGGAAGTTTTTTGGGTGATAATTCTTCTCCAGCGTCTAAAGAAGAGATGGTGATATTTCCTGTTGACCTTTTAATGATTGTCTTGTTGACCACAGTATTGGATATATATTCTATGATTTCAACAATGATGTGTGCTTTTGATTTTTCTAATCCATAATCTTCCATACTTATCATTCGATTTAATGCTGATTGAACTATCTAATACAAAGGTTGGCAAATCGACATTAGCATGTGTTACACAACTTTTTAAATTTGTTGCATCATTCACAGATTCAACTATTTTTGAAGGGCTAAAAAGCAGATTTATTCTTTAACTATTTACTCGTCAATCATTTGTAAAATGATATTGAAAGGCAATGAAGCAGCTTAAAATAAAAAAGTTGAATACCTTTAACTAGTTAGGGTATTCAACATATTTAATGTACTCTGGTTTATGTCGAGATGTTGTTTTCTGACAGCTTCAAATGGCGTAAAGCAAAGCTCATTTTTTTGCAACCCTACCATTACATTTTGTTTGCCTTCTAATAAAGCAACCACGGCTGTGTACCCAAATTTTGAAGCAAGGATTCTGTCCGCAGCCGACGGGCTACCTCCTCTTTGGATATGCCCCAAAATACAAATGCCTATGTAATGAGTGGGCATATATTTTCTAACCATTTCAGCCGTTTTATTGGCTCCTCCATTTTCATCTCCCTCTGCAACAACTATGATTAATGAGGCTTTTTTTCTATTCCACCCTTTTTTGAGGATATTCTCAAGGTTTTCAATATCTGCTTTTGATTCAGGAATTAAGATAGACTCAGCGCCAGAGGCAAGTCCAGCTCCATAGGCAATATAACCAGAATCTCTACCCATTACCTCTACCAAAAATATTCGTTCATGCGATTCAGCCGTATCTCTAATTTTATCAATTGCCTCCATAGCAGTGTTCAATGCTGTATCATAACCTATACAAACATCCGTCCCAGCAATATCGTTATCAATTGTTTTAGGGATACCAATAAAAGGAATATCAGCATATTCTTCAATAAAAGCTTTTACACCCGCAAATGAGCCATCGCCCCCAATAAGCACTATGGCATCAATCTTTTCTTTTTTGATGTTTTCATACGCTATTAATCTCCCTTCTTTTGTTTTGAACAGTTCACTTCTGGAAGATTTAAGGATAGTACCTCCCAACTGTATAATATTGCTTACACTTTGTGCTTGAAGGTGGATAAAATCTCCAGCAATTAATCCTTCAAAGCCATGTTGAATACCTACAACTTTCAATTGATGAAAGATTGCAGTCCTTACTACGGCTCTGATACAGGCGTTCAGCCCAGGGACATCCCCGCCTGATGTCATTACCGCAATCTTCTTTATTTTTTTTGTTTTTGATTGACTCATTATAGTATTATTAATAGATTTTAAAAGCATCTTTATCAATTACTTCTATATTTCTTAAAAAACCATACCTTCAATAAGTCGGCTGTGATAATATAAGTCGCCACAATCAAAAGCATCAATCCAAGATTTAAGAAAGGTAACGGAACCAAGCCTACCTCGTTGGCAAAGGGCAGATAAGGCATAGCAATTGTAAGAACAAGCCCCACGATGCTCAGGATAAACAAGTAACTACCGGGTTTACTTTTAAAGAAGTTTTTGTGTGTCCTAATGATAAATAGGATAAACAATTCTGTTAGGATAGATTCAATAAACCAAGCTGTTTGAAAAGCAGATTCCTTCACTTTTAATACATACAAAAGCGTCAGAAAGGTAATCACATCAAACAACGAGCTATGTATTCCAAAAATGACCATGTAGTTTCGGATAAATTTTAAATCCCATTTTCCGGGTTTATCTAATTGCTCTTGGTCAACATTATCAGAAGCAACCGTTAAATAAGGGAAATCAGTAATGAAATTGGTCAGTAAAATTTGCTTGGGCAACATTGGTAAAAAAGGCAACAATAACGAGGCTATCGCTACACTAAACATATTACCAAAAGTAGAGCCTGTATTAATAAAAATGTACTTCAAGGTATTAGCAAAGGTTTTTCGCCCTTCTTTAATTCCATCTACAACAACCATTAGATTTTTTTCTAACAAAACAAAGTCTGCGGCTTCTCTGGCTACATCTACTGCATTTTCTACAGAAATTCCTACGTCGGCAGCATTAATGGCCGATACATCATTGATACCATCGCCTATATAAGCAACAGTGTACGTTTTTCTGAGGGCAAGTATTATTCTTTCTTTTTGTTGTGGTTCTACCTCTGCAAAAATATGCGTTTTCTTTACCAAGAGTTTTAAGGCTTCTGGACTAGTGTTAATGAGGGACTCTCCTGTCATCACTACTGGATTTTTGATACCAATACTCAATGCAATAGACTTTGCTACATTTTTATTATCACCAGTAATAATTTTCAGGTTTACTGCTAATTTTTTCAATTCATCGATGGTCTCAATGATTCCTTCTTTTACAGGGTCTTGAAGCAAGACAAATCCTGCAAAAATCATGTCTTTTTCATCTTCTTTTGATATATCATCTTTTTCAATATTTTTATAGCATAATCCAATAGCACGCATACCACTGAGACCAAATTCTTCAAATTTTTGCTCAATAACTGTTTGATAATCTGATAGGTTTGCTATTGAGCCATTCGTTAACTTTACTTTTGAACAGATATTGAATATTTGTGTAAAAGCCCCTTTACAAATCAGTAGGCTTTCGCTATTTGTCTGAACGGCAATACTTAATCTTTTACGAATAAAATCATAGGGTACTTCTCCAATTTTTTTGACTGTTTCTTCGGGCTTGAGGTTTAATCCTTTCAGGGCTTCATCAATGGGGTTGGTATAACCTGTTTCAAATGAGGCATTCCAAAAAGCCAAGAGTTTTACAAATTCACTTTGTTCTCCAAAACCATCTAATAACCCTGCTACCTTAATGGCACCTTCGGTAATAGTCCCTGTTTTATCGGTGCATAATAAATTCACTTCGCCTAGGTTCTGAATAGAAGCCAATTTCTTCACGATTACTTTCTTCTCTAGCATTCGTTTGGCTCCAGCACTCATAGCGATAGTTGTGATGGCGGGCAGTAATTCTGGAGCCATACCAACAGCCAAGGCCAAAGCAAACAAGGCAGAATCAATAACGCTTTTATGATTGACTAGATTGACTATTAAAATAAAAAAAGAGAGTACTAAGGTGATTTTCATGAGGAAATAGCCGAAGTCTTTAATGCCTTTTTCAAAAGTGGTTTCCTTTATGGTATTGATGCTTTGGGCAATGCTTCCAAATATAGTGTCAGTCCCTGTATTGATAACCAGTGCCTTGGCATTGCCACTAACAATGTTAGAGCCCTCCCATAAACAGTTTATTCGTTTTGCTAATTCGGTATGTTCGGCTAAGATGCCAACTTCTTTTCTTACTGGGTAAGACTCTCCAGTAAGGCTCGATTCATTGACGTGTAATTCATTGGCTTCAATTAATAAACAGTCTGCCGGAATCATATCACCAGCTTTAAACAAAAGAATATCGCCAGCCACTATGTTTGATGAATCAACTTGTTGTACTTCGCCATCTCTAAGTACATTGCTTTTCAGCGAAATCATGGATTGCAATTTCTCGACTACTTTCCCTGCATTTCTCTCTTGAAAAAAACTCATTAATCCAGTAGAAATTACGATAAAAAGTATGATAAAAACATCGGAAGTGTCGCCAAGGAAAGCAGAGAGGATGACAGCACCAATCAATAAAAGCATCAGCGGACTTTTGAATTGTCCGATAAAAAGACCCAAATCTTTTTCAAAAGAAGACTTTGTTTTTTTGTGATGTGATGATTGTAGCAATATTTTATTCGCTTCAGCCTGCGAAAGTCCTTTGTCGGTGGCATTCAATTGCTGAAACCAATACGTTGGCTCAAATTGCCAAAAGTTATTTGCGGGTAATATCTGCATTATGTATTGTCTAATTTCCTTGTGATTGACGGCCTTCTTCATTCACAAAATACAATGGGATAGCCGACACGTATTAATCTCGTGCAAGCTAACCCATTGTATCGTGACAATACATGATGTACATCATATCATTCGATATTTTTTATCACCTATTGATTCATAGTAAATATATTATTCCTTTCCTAAACATCACGCAGGAAGAGAGCCATCATTCCATGACTATTTTAATGACAAACTATAGCCCATTGTTCAGCCTTTTGAGTATGTTGTAAATAGCATCCATCTTAGCTGACGGTAGCCAGCATACGTAATTGTCTTAATTTATCTATTTACCATAAATAAATACTTATTCGATTTATTGCATAATGCTATTATTCGGGCATTGTCAGTTTTAACTAACCTTTGTTGGGCATTAATCATAATACGTTGATAAGTAGAGATATCTTCTAAATTATTCTTCAAGGCTCTTCTATAAGCATTAATGACTTCGTCCTCGTTATGTGAACAGACATTTAACATTGCTTTGCGGTAATTCCCTGTAAGCATTGCTTTCAAATCCATAAAAAATTTAAAAAATTTACTCGTTGCCTTTATTTCCTTGGTTGGTATACCTCCAAGGTCATAAATTTCATCTATCAGTTTACTTTTACAAAGTTCCTTAGTTTGTTTCAACAAAGGAAATAACACCTTTAAATCTGTTTCGTATGTTTCAATCGTTGGTTGCTGTTTCATTGCTTTCTATGCTCTCATTATTCATTTCAACCAGAGATTTTAATAGTTGTATGGATTTTTCTTTATTCATTGTAGTGATAGAAATAAGTTTTGAGATTATTGGTACTAACATCGGCTTGTGAATTAATACACAATTAATCTGATAGGTTGCGTACAGACTCACAAGCCAACGTATATTATGCTGTACTACAGTAAAAGAATCAGTAATAGTACGATAATGATGATGGCTCCTACTGAAAGATATACGCCACCGCCTACTTCTTTTAATGACTTTTTAATTGAACGGACTTCTTTTCGCAAGGCTTTTTTCTCTACCGAACTCATGTTCGATTTATCCATAGCCTTGATTTCTTCTAATCTGTTCATTAAAGTGGTTGCTGTTGTTGATGCTGCTTTTTCTGTGGCTGTTTTCTCAGGTTCAGCAACTTCCGCTTTTACAGTAAAAGGCATTACCAGCACCAATACCATCGTGATTAAAATATACGATTTAAGTTTTTTCATCTTTTTAGTTTTTATAGCTTGATTTTTATTATTTAGTGTAAAGGTGGGGTATAAAAAACTAGAAAGCCTTACATGATTTTGGAAAATAGTTACATCATTCACAGATTTTCGAGGGTACTTCTTTTTTTGAGTTTAAGAGCTTTAAAATATGATGGGGTTAAACCAGTCATCTTTTTGAATTGATTAGAAAGATGAGCCACACTACTATAATGTAGTTTAGTAGCTATTTCAGTAAGATTTAGCTCATCATAAATGATTAGTTCTTTTACTCGCTCAATTTTATGAAGAATAATATACTGTTCTACAGTAGTGCCTTCCGTTTCAGAAAAAAGATTAGATAAATAAGTATAATCGTATTTAAGTTTTTCACTTAAATAAATTGAAAAATTGATTTTAGGCAATTCATCCGTATAATGAACCATCTCAACAACTACATTCTTTATTTTTTCGATTAACATAGCTTTTTTATCATCCATTAGTTCTAGTCCCGATTTTGCAAGGGCGTTTTTAATTTGGTTATGTTGTTCTTGGGTGATATTTTCCATAATTTCTACTTCACCTAAATTTACATTTACATAATGCAATCCAAGTGTTTTCAACTCTGCTTTCACCACCATTTTACAACGATAGCTGACCATGTATTTTATAAATAATTTCATACCTTATCTATCAAGTTGGTTTACGTTGTCACTAATTATTCCAGACAACGCAAAAGGGTGGGAAGATTTAGCAAGTTAAAGCGTTATAAAAGTGCTATTTATTTCTTCTGTTATTCGTTGATATTACATCCTGTCCATATACCAATTCAACTCATTTTCCATTTTATGGTACTTAAATATCGTTGAAATAATTTGTTGTAACCGCAAAAAAGCTGTTTCGCTCTTTACCACATAATCATAAGCCTTGTGGTGCATACAGATTACGGCCACGTCTATTCTATCTTGTTGAGACAACATTATTACTGGAATTTTAGCATCAAAAGTTTTTATTTCATCTAATGCTTGTATTCCATTCATAGCATTTTTATCAATCCCATCTAGCAGATAATCTAAAATAATGATATCGGGTTTATGCGATAAGTTTTCTATACAAAGCTCGCCTGTAACATACGTTTCAACGATAAATGTATCTAGTTGAAGGAATTCTATTTCTAGTGATTTCAAAAACACGATATCATCATCTACTAGGAAAATTCTAATTTTATTTTCGTTTTTCATTATTTATTAGCTGAATGTATGTCAACTATAATTTAACTATAAATAATCATTAAGGCAGCAGTTACTTAATTTCTTTAATTCTTTTAAGTTCTTCTTCCAATTCTTTACAGGCTTGCAAGCATACTTTTTCGAGTTGCAATACCAAATCTTGTATACCATCTGTTTGTTCTAGTCGGCTGGCGTATGCTTGAATTTTTTTGGCCATTTCTTCAAAGTCTGCACTAATTCCCATGATTGAAAAAGAAGGAATTATTTTGTGCATGGCCGAATATAATAATTGCCAGTCTTTATCTAATAGGCTTTGTTTCATCGTGTAGATTAATGGAG
This sequence comes from Arcicella sp. GW458-12-2-14-TSB2, assembly GCF_059423785.1. Lineage (NCBI taxonomy): Bacteria > Pseudomonadati > Bacteroidota > Cytophagia > Cytophagales > Flectobacillaceae > Arcicella > Arcicella sp. GW458-12-2-14-TSB2. The sequence continues at coordinate 12,488 of NZ_JBWKYN010000106.1, forward strand.
GTGTCTGTAATAAATAGAGCGAAATCATTTCCATCATCAATTTCGGATTCGATTTTGTTCGATGTACCAAATAATCAAGATCTACATATTTAGCCTTTTTTATTGCACTGTTTTCATTTCCTCCTATATCTGTAGCTTTAAAAGGTATCTTTTTGTTGACTAAGCCAATGATTTTACTGTATAATATTCGCTCATCAACGGGTTTAGCCAGATAATCATTCATTCCTACTGCATTACACTTTGCCAAGTCAACCGTGGTGACATCAGCCGTTAAAGCAATAATTGGAATTTGAGATTTCATCGTATTCCTAATATAATCAGTAGCTTCAAAACCATTCATTTCAGGCATTTGCAAATCCATCAAAATAATATCGTATGATTTTGTCTCTAGTTTTTCAATGGCTAATTTCCCATTGGCGGTAATATCACATTCAAAGCCGAAATCATCTAATAATGTTTTCATCAATAATTGATTGAGCGCCATATCTTCAACGACCAATACATTGATGTTTTTAATTTCTGTATTCAGTTCCATTATCTTCGTTTCTAATTCAGCTTCCGCATTTGTTTTTTGAAAACTCAATGTAAAACTAAATGAAGACCCTTCATCCACTTTACTTTTTACAATAACGTTTACACCCTGTAAGTCTAATAATTGTTTTACGATGGCAAGCCCTAATCCTGTCCCGCCATATAACCTTGATGTTCCACTAGAGGCTTGTTGGAAATTCTCAAATATCTTTTCGATTTTATCTTCCGTAATACCAATACCTGTATCTGCCACGGTAAATTCAATACTTACATTTTCTTCATCTTCAGAGAGCAAACGGACACTCACCGTAATTTTACCTTTAGTGGTGAATTTCACGGCATTACTTACCAAATTAAGAATGATTTGATGTAAACGCACTGGGTCACCAATCAATACTTCTGGAATATTATCATCGTATTCGGTAACAAGTACTAAGTTTTTTTCCTGAATTTTAGTTTCAAATAAATGAAGCATTGCCGAGATAGATAATGCCAATTTAAAAGGGGTTTGCTCAAAGGTCATTTTGCCAGCATCTACCTTGGCTAAGTCTAGGATATCATTAATGAGTACAATTAAGGCATCACCACTCATTTTTATGGCCGTCAGGTACTCTTTTTGTTTGGCTGTCAATTCTGTTTTCAAGACTACTTTTGTAAACCCAATAATAGCATTCATCGGTGTACGAATCTCATGGCTCATATTTGATAAAAATTGCTGTTTGGCTTTTACTGCATTTTCAGCAATTTGCGTGGCACTTTCGGCTTTGCTTTGTGCTTCTTCTGCAAATATCTTTGCTTCATTCAATTCTTTTTCAATCTTTTTTTGAGAAGCAATGTCCCTTGCCATTATTACAGCCCCCAGCACTTCGCCAGCTTCATCTTTATAGACAAAACCATTAAAAATGACATCGGTAAGCTTATGGTCAATGATGGTGAGTTGAAAATCAGAAACGAAACCCTTCGCAAATATTTCCTGATAAATTTCACGGGCTTTTTGAGGTTCAGTACAATAAACCACAAAATCTGTATCGATTACTTCTTCACGTACTTTGCCTGTTATATTTACAAAAACCTCATTCATATCAACAATTTTCCCATCAGTACTAATGATGACCATTGCATTTAAATTAGCTTCTATCAGACTTCTAGCGTATGCGGATTCTTGTTTTTTTAAGGTTTTCATTGTTTATATTTTATACAGGCTTCATCATAGGTTGTTAAGGCTTTTTTTAGAAAGCGTGTTTGTAGATAAATAAAAGATATATTCTTAATTCAATTAGCAGAAAAAGCTTCTTAATTTGTAGTTTCCAGAATGGTATTTTGTCTCTTTTCTTTTAATTCTTTAAAATGAGAAGGAGAAAGCCCAGTTACTTTTTTAAATTGATTAGATAAATGAGCTACACTACTATAATTCATTTTATAGGCGATTTTTGTAAAGTTTAGTTCGCCATAAATAATTAATTCTTTGATGCGTTCTACTTTTTGAGCAATGATAAATTGCTCAATGGTAGTGCCTTGTACTTCTGAAAAGAGATTAGCCAGATGTGTATACTCTTGATTTAGTTTTTCACTTAAATAGTCTGAAATATTTGTTTTGCCTGTTTCCTCGTCACTATGGTAGACCATCTCTTTAATGGCAATTTTTAATTTTTCAATCAATTCAGATTTTTTGTCATCTATTAGTTCAAGCCCTGCACTTAGCAAAGCAATCTTTAATTGCTTTGTTTGTTCTACAGAAATATCTTCCATGATTTCAACTTCCCCCAAATCAACCACGATAAAATGTAGCCCAAGTGTTTTTAACACATCTTTCACTATCATTTTACATCGTAAACTGACCATGTATTTAATATATAGTGTCATTTTTATCCATTCATTTAGTCTTCGTAACCACTTTTTATCACAGTCGAAATCATTTTAAATTGTACATTTGCATTAAATATATGCGAAGCATGAGCGGGAATAATAATACCTTCGCCCAACTTTAATCTATGTATTTTTCCACTAATAATTACTTCGGCTGCGCCATCTATAATTTGAATGTAATTATCGAAAGGAGATGTTTTTTCAGCTAATTCTTCCCCTGCATCAAAAGACGATGCGGTAATATTACCCGTTATTTTTTTTATAATCGTTTTGCTTACTACTGCGTTAGGAATATATTCTATGATTTCAATAATGATGTGCGCTTTTGATTTTTCTATTTCTCCTGTCTCCATGCTTAATTTTGGTTTTACTTGAATTTAATATAAAACTATCTGTAAAGGTGAGCATCTTATTCGACAATAACCTTACATCATTAAAGAATAACCTTACATAATTCACATATTTTCAAAATTGGGCAGTAAAAAGGGATAAATAGCATATCATCAAACATATTACCCTGAAAAACAAGCAATTATATTACTACTGCTTGCACGATAGTAGGTACTGACCTCGTGACAAAAGAAAGGTAAGTTCAATCATTAAAAACTAATTTGATTTAGCAACCTACATAAGTTTTAATACAAATTCGTATCCACTAAAGAGAATATGCATCTATTTGGTCAAAAATCCTTAATTTTGTTACAGTGGTGACTCCGACTATGAGTTATACAGTTGTGAATGATGAGTTATGAATTAAAATGCTGTATCAATACTTTAAACTGTAGCAGCTTACTACTCACAACTCACCAATCGTTCATATACAACGTTTTACAAACTAAATTCATACATTTTGAAGACCATTTCAATAGCTTTGTGTACATATAATGGTGCTAAGTTTTTAAGAGAACAACTTCAAAGCATTGCGAATCAAAAGCTTTTACCTAACGAAATCATTATTACAGACGATTGCTCTACTGATGATACAGAAAGTATTGTAAATGAATTCAAAAGCCTCCTCAACATCACTTTTATTCGGAATGCAACGCCTCTGAATGTTAGTAAAAATTTCGAAAAAGCAATTTCTCTTTGTACCAGTGATATCATTACTTTATGTGACCAAGACGACCTTTGGCACCCTGAAAAACTATCCATTATTCATAATTATTTTCAAACAAATCCTTCAAAGTTAGCCGTATTCTCTAATGCTAAATTGATTGATGAAAAAGGGAAGGATTTAGGACAAACCTTTTGGCAAAAAGTAAGATTAAATGCTCCGCAAATAGAGGCTTGGCAACAAGGAGAGGCACTTGAGGTTAATCTTCATGGGAATAGAGTAGCTGGCTGTATGCTAGCGTTTAAGAAAGAATTATTAACATTTTGCCAACCATTTCCTGCATTCAAGCCACCAATGATTCATGACGGCTGGCTAACGTTGATAGCTTGTATGTTTAATGGCATTGGATTGATTGATAAGCCGTTAATTTCGTACCGTCAGCATGAAGCGCAACAAGTAGGCACTAGGGCAGTACAACAAGGCAAGGTATTAAGTTTAAAAGAACGACTAGCGCGTCCAAGAGCTGAAAAACTTGCTCCTTTTATTCAGAAAAGAGATGAATATAGCTATTTAAGAACCATCATTAAACAATATTTGGGTCAAAAAAATGGTTTAATAGTAAGTAATAATTTAAAAAAGATAGATTCCGTCATAGATTTTTATGAAACCAGAGCTACCCTACCTATATTTCATTTACTAAGAATTTTACCTGTTATGAAATTATTAATAACGGGCGCATATCATCGCTATAAAGACCAAGAGGCTTCATGGAAAGCACCTTATATTGCGGCTTTTGGTGATTTATTTGAATAATGAAAACCCTTACCCATGAAATTAATATATACCGTTTGTACTTCTAATTATCTATATCAAGCCCTGACGTTGGGGGAATCTATCGAAAAGACTAACCCTGATTACGAGTTTATCATCTGTCTTGCTGATAAAATACCCGTACTTGATTTCGAAATTCCCTATAAAATTATTCCTGTAGAAAGCATCAACTTTCCTGCTCTGGAAGATTATAGCACTAAATTTATCACCCTTGAGCTTGCCTGTGCGTTAAAGCCTATTTTTGCCCTTCATTTGTTAGCTATATATCCAGCTTTAGAGAAACTGATTTATTTAGATACGGATATTTACCTGTACAGGTCGCTTGAGGATGTTGAAAAGAATCTTGATGAACATGATATTATCATTACACCGCATATTACGAAGGAGATTCCGTTATCTGAGCGTTGGAATGAAAAGCAGTACTTGAATGCAGGCTTGTATAATGCAGGTTTTATTGCTTTTAAGCGAACGGAAAATACATTGAAGTTCTTGGATTGGTGGCAAACTCATTTAAACAAATACGGTTATCTTGATTATTGTAAAGGAATGGGAGCTGATCAGCTTTGTTTAAATTTTGTACCCGTTTTTTATGATAAAGTATTAATAGATTACAATCCTGGCTTAAATATAGCGTATTGGAATTTTCAAGAACGGGAGTTAAGTGTTAAAGATGGTAGCTATTTTGTGAATGACACTAGCCCTTTAGTATTCTTTCATTTCAGTGGATATAATCCTGAGAAGCCAAAGTTGGTTTCAAAACATCTTAAATTATCAAGTAATAAAAACCAGCAGGCTTTGAAAGAAATCTTGCAACAATATAGAATTTCTTTAATTAAAAACCACTTCAACTACTTTAAAGGCATAATACCTGCTTATGGTATTTATGTGGCACCTCCAAAAGAAAAGCATATTGTTGAAAAATTGATTGAGAAGTCGGCTTGGAAAGTAATTAATTACATAGAAAATTTTTAAGGATTTTCTATGTAATTAACCTCTATAGCATTTTAAGCCTTTGCGATGGCCTTGTTAATTTCACTTGCCAAAGCTGGACCTTCGTAAATAAAGCCTGTGTAAATTTGTACTAAGCTGGCCCCTGCATTGAGTTTTTCGATGGCATCTTTCGAAGAATGAATACCCCCTACTCCGATAATTGGGAATGCTTTATTTGATTTTTCTGATAAATAACGAATGACTTCTGTAGAACGCTTTTCGACTGGTTTTCCGCTCAATCCTCCCATTTCTGATTTCAATGCCTCCGCAGCCACTAATCCTTCACGAGAAATGGTAGTATTGGTAGCAATCACGCCTGCAATATGCGTTTCTTGGACAATCTCGATAATATCATCTAACTGAGAATCCGTCAAATCTGGTGCAATTTTCAACAAAATGGGTTTAGACTTAGCCCGTTTTTCATTTTCAGTTTGCAATGTTTGTAGTAAATTCTTCAACGGTTCTTTCTCTTGTAAAGCCCTGAGATTAGGCGTATTTGGCGAACTTACATTTACCACAAAATAATCAACGACATCGAATAATTCGTGGAAACAAATTAGGTAATCATCCACTGCATTTTCGTTGGGCGTTATTTTGTTCTTGCCAATGTTTCCCCCGATTAAAATGTCAGATTTTCTTTGCTTTAATCTAACAACGGCTTCTTTTACGCCTTCGTTGTTAAAACCCATTCTGTTGATGAGGGCTTCATCTTCTTTCAAACGAAACAAACGAGGTTTATCATTACCCGGTTGTGGTTTCGGCGTGAGTGTCCCGATTTCAATAAAGCCAAAACCCATGGTAGACAGTTCGTCAACCAAGAGGGCATTTTTATCAAAACCAGCAGCTAACCCTACAGGGTTTTTGAATGTCAATCCAAATACTTCTCTTTCTAATACTGGATTTTCATAATGATAGAGAGCTTTGAAAATCGAAGAAACAAAAGGGATTTTAAACAAGAATTTTACTAAACTAAAAGTAATATGATGGGCTTTTTCAGCATCAAATTGAAATAAAAGAGGCTGGAGAAAAAATTTGTACATGGATTATGTTTTTCATGAAAAATAATGGTAAAATTACTAAAAGCCCAAAGAAAAACCTCTCAAGTATTAAATAACTTGAGAGGTTTTTCTTTATCTGTTATCGTAAAGCTTACAACTTATTGCTTAGAATTACTTGCTGGCTGGTTTTTTAAAAATCGACACATCAATAGTTGGGTTCAATTTGATTGATTCCGTTTCAATAGTCATCGTCCCTCCCATTGGGTTTGCAGTTTCCATTGTATAAGGAAAAGTTAGTCCATCGATTTGTTTAAAGTTCGAGAAAGTCACTTCTGCTTCAATTTCTTGCCCTTGTACTTTACGTTTTCCTGATGTTTTTAATGTATAGTATGTTGATGTCGACACATATAAATTGGTAACATCTCCATTTTTTTCTGTCAGTTTCAACTTGTAAACATCAGCGCCATCTACTTTTTCAGTTCCCACTAATTCTACTGTTGAACCTTTTTCTTTATAATATAATAAAGAGCCACCCAAATCTACTTGCTTACGAGACTCTCGAATCATAGCAATAGGCATGTCTTCAGGTTCTCCTGTTCCACCCATCATTGCTGGTCTAACAGACCACCCTGTTTCTCCATCTATAGCCGTAATAATTGATTGTCCCATTACTGAAACATCACTTCTTAAAGACTTACCATTCACAATGACTGTTTTACTATCAATATCCATGCCTTGAACCGAGAATTTATTTTTCATCTCTAAGCCCTTCAAAGCTTTCCATTTTTCCAATCCACCCATTGCTTCAATGTGTTTTGCCACAACTTCCTCTGTAGTTTGGGCAAATGCACTAGCAGTAGTTGCTATTACAATTAGCGCCGAAGTAATAATTTTTGAGATTTTCATCGTTGTTTTTTTAATGTTATTAACTAATAATTGCTTGGTTTAATGATATACTATTATGTATAATAGTAATTACGCTTGAAATGTAGTTAGTATTATATTCATCACAAAACATAATCTTGATAATCAGTGAATTTAGAGGATGAATGGAGCTTTGAGCTTTGAGCTTTGAGCTTTGAGCTTTGAGCTTTGAGCTTAGATATT
>NZ_JBWKYN010000107.1:0-19722 GCF_059423785.1 Arcicella sp. GW458-12-2-14-TSB2
GATTAATAATATAACGAAATAACATCATAAATATACGTTCTGTGCTAATTTCACTAAATTCATTGATTTTTCTGCAAAAAAAATTATTAATTGGGTTGAATTTACCATTAAATCAATTATATTTTGTTTATTTCAGCTTTAAAGGCTTTAAAAACACATTTATTAGAAAAATTATAAATTCTAAATAAGTTGTTTGTAGCTTTATGATTCGTATGGTAAGCGTTATTATTTTTCGTAATTTCACAATACTCTTTTCTTTTCAAAATCTTTACCTTTAAAGAAATAAATAAAACGATATCACATACTGACCAAGAACTATACCTACTGATTCAGCAAGGAGAAACCTCTGCTTTTGATGAAATTTATGAAAGGTATTGGGCAAAACTTTATGCATTTGCCTATAATAGACTAAGGGAAAAAGAAGCATCTGAGGAAATCATTCAAGATGTTTTTGTTTCACTTTGGTCTAATCGCCAAAACCTGCAAATTAATAGTTCACTCTCAGGCTATCTCTTCCAAGCTGTCAAGTATCAGATGCTCAATTTCATGAAATCGACTCAGGTACGCAATAATTACATTGATAGTTTTAATCATTTCAGAGATGCATTGTTCGACGATTCGACCAATGAACAAATGGCATTGAATGATTTAAAAATGATGTTGGAAAAAAGCATTATTGAACTTCCTGAAAAATGTCAGGAAGTATTCCGACTCAGTAGAACGCAACATTTAAGCATTCAGGAAATTTCGCTTCAACTAAACATTTCACATAAAACCGTTGAGAATCATTTAACCAAAGCCTTAAAGCATTTACGAAATTCATTGGGTGATTTTCTGGTTTTAAGCATTTTCTTCGAGCTATTTACCTAATTAAGTAGCCATTTTCAGGGTAAACTTATGCCTAATTTAAAAAAAAGATTTTTTTTCATTTTGAGATAGGTGTATAACGCCTTTGCATTTACTTCACTATAAGAGGATACATAAAATATTATTTGGGCATTTATGAATCTTCCAAAATAATATTTTATCTACTCAAACCTTAAAACAACTATGGGAGATTCAAAGCTTATTATATTAATTGAGAAGTACCAACAGGGCGTTTGTACAGTCGCTGAAAAACGAATAGTAGAAGAATGGATGGATTCGTTGGCAACTGAACAAAATTCTTTTGAGAATATCAAAGAAGCCGAAAAGCTTGCGATAAAGCAAAGAATGTTTTCTAAGATTAAGCAAGAGATAGCGGTTTCGCCCCGAAAATCTATCCGTTTTTTTAACTTGGCCAATTATGTTAAAATAGCGGCGGTGTTGGCCATACTGATTGGATTATTTGCTTTGGGTCCAATAGGCTATGATGTGTTTGATTTAAAGAATGAAACGATAGTCGCCTCTTCAGACGGGCAAACAAAGAAACTAATGCTGTCTGATGGTAGTATTATTTGGTTGAAAGGTAAAAGTACGTTGACATATCCAGAACATTTTGATAAACAGAATCGGGAAGTCAGTTTAAATGGGGAAGCGTTGTTTGAAGTTGCCAAAGATGCTAATCATCCTTTTATTGTACATTCGGGTCAGATGGATACTCGAGTTTTGGGTACAAGTTTTAATATTAGACACATCGGTGGACACATCGAAGTAGTGGTTTTCACGGGTAAAGTAACGGTTTCGTTACCTAATACGAATAAACAAATGTTGATTCTACCACTAGAAAAAGCCATTTGTATGCCAGCTGAAAAGGAAATAAAAGCACAAGTAAACGTACAAAAAGAGGAATATTTGGCCAACACAGAATACAATATGAATTTTGAAGATGCCAAAATGAGTGATATTATTAAGAAGATTGAGGCAAAATTTGATGTAACTGTAAAGTTAACAGACAACAATTTGCAGAATTGTTTGATTACGGCTGACTTCACAGATCAGTCTTTAGTAAAAACATTTGAAGTGCTTTGCCAAACTTTAAATGGAACTTTTGAGAGAGAAAACAATACTGTATGGCTAAAAGCAGAGGGATGTAATTAGGAGATGGAGGGCTTGACTTTACGGATAATATGTTTGCAAAAAATCAAACTAAATAATCAATAAACCAAAATAATGTAATCCTTAATGACAGAAAAAAAATCTTAAAAAAAGGCAAGAGTGTTCCCAGCACTCCTGCCTTGGCTAACTCCATTTCATCACACCGTTTGGTAACGGTGATGAGAAACTATTGTCTTATTCCTCCATTTCAACAAAGAATAAAACCAAATCAAAGGTATGATAGAAAATTATCGAATCAAAGACTTAACCCTAAGAATTATGCGGTTTACAATGCATCAAGCCATCATAATTATGATTTTTACGGGAATCATCAACGCTCATGTAAATTTTGCGCAAGGTGTTCTCAATCAAGGTGTTTCTATAAAAATTGAGAACGTTTCACTCAAAAATGCTTTGTCGCGTTTAGAAAAAGAAGCTAAAGTAAAGTTTGTTTATAGCAGTAGCCAAATCAATCTAAATCAAACAGTAAGTGTCAATTCTTCAAAAGAAGCACTAGGGAATTTATTGGATGGCTTGCTTAAGCCAATGGGGATTAAATATGCGGTGAAAGACGAACATTTAATTATTTTATCCAGAATTCCAGCGACCAGCATTTCGCTTAATGCATTAAAAGGAAACAATTTACCGAATACATCTACAGAGTCAGAACAAAAGGAGGACGTTACAGGTATTGTTACCTCTGCCGAAACGGGCGAACCTTTAATAGGGGTATCTGTAACTGCCAAAGGTACACCATTCGGAACAATAACCGATGAACACGGGAAATTCCGCATCTTGGCAAAAAAGGGATACATCCTTTTATTTACATATGTAGGCTATGAGTCATATACAGTAACTGTAGGAAATGTTACTGACTTGAAAATAAGTCTTAAGCCTTCACAAAAGGCATTGGATGAAGTAGTAGTGATAGGTTATGGTACTTCCTCAAAAAGAATCAATACAGGCTCAGTAAGCTCTATTACTTCAGCTGAAATTAGTAAGCAACCAGTAGCCAATGTATTGGCGGCCTTGCCTGGTCGTATTCCTGGTGCTCAGATTGCTCAAAACAATGGTCTCCCTGGAAGTGCCGTACAAATCCAAATTCGTGGTCAAGGCTCACTTTCGTCAGGTACAATTCCTTTGTATGTAATTGATGGCGTGCCTTTCACCAACTTCAATGGCGGTTCGCCTGCTACAGACAACTTGAATGCTTTCGGTACGTCGGGGGCTAACGGTGGTGTAAGCCCTTTCAGCATGATTAATCCTGCTGATATTGAACGTATTGATATTTTAAAAGATGCTGATGCTACTTCTATTTACGGTTCACGTGGTGCAAATGGCGTAGTATTGATTACCACAAAAAGAGGCAAAGCAGGAAAAACAAAATTTGATGTAAATGCTTCAACTGGATTCAGTGAATTGAATCGCTTTATCCCGATGCTTAATCCAGAGCAGTATTATAATTTAAGAACACAGGCATTCAAAAACGATGGCGTAACACCTAATACCAACAATGCTCCAGATTTATTAGTTTGGGATAAAACCAAAACGACCGACTGGCAAAAGTATTTCTTGGGTGGAACTGGTAAAATCAATGACATTCAAACAACGCTTTCGGGTGGTGATGCCAATACTCGCTTCTTGTTTAATGCAGGTTACAGAACTGAATCTACGATTTTCCCTGGAGACTTTTCAAGCAAGAGATTTACCAGTCGTTTGAATTTAGACCATAACTCGAAAAACAGAAAACTAAATGTTGCTTTTGCTGTAAGTTATTCAAAAGATAACACCAATCTACCACAAAGTGATGTAAGTATGGTTTATAATCTACCGCCAAACTTGCCTTTGTATGATGCAAATGGTAAGTTATTTTGGTCATCAAACTTTACCAACCCCTTGTCAACTCTAGGAAGAACTTACCTTTCAAACACTACCAATTTGATTGGTAATGCAAGTGTAAGATATAATGTTTTTTCAGGCTTTAATATCAAATCAAACTTTGGCTATACCATTACAGATTTAGATCAAAAAAACCTTACTCCTGCTTCGGTATTAAACCCTGCTTCAAACCCTACAAGTAACTCGGTTTTTGCAGACAACAAGGCCCAAAACTATATTATTGAACCAACAGCAGAATATACAAAGGAAATTGGTCAAGGTAAATTATTGGCAGTAGCTGGAGCAAGCTGGCAACACAATACTTCTGATGGTTATTACATCACAGGAAGCAACTATAGTAGCGAGGCTTTGTTGAATACGCTTTCGGCAGCGGGTTTGATTACAATTAATTATAATAATATTGTAGAATACAAGTACAATGCTCTTTTTGGTCGTGTAAACTACGATTGGAAAGGTAAATATTTTGCCAATGCTACTTTCCGTAGAGATGGTTCTTCTCGTTTTGGTCCGAACAATCGTTATGGAAACTTTGGAGCTTTGGGTGCTGCTTGGGTATTTAGTGAAGAAGATTTTGCTAAAAAAATACCTGTATTGAGTTTTGGTAAATTAAGAGCCAGCTATGGAACTACTGGTAACGACCAGATTTCTAACTACTTGTACTTACCGCTTTATAGTACATCAGGAACGTATCTGAGCAATCCAGCAATGAATCCTGTTACTTTACCAAATGCTGATATTCAATGGGAAACTACCAAGAAGTTTGAAGTAGCCTTAGAATTGGGCTTCTTGAAAGATAAAATCCTTTTAACAGCCGACTATTATAACAATCGTTCAAGCAATCAGATTGCTTACTTACGTTTGCCAACCCAAACGGGCTATAATTCAATTTTATCAAACTTACCTGCTTTGATTGAAAACAGCGGCTTGGAATTCGATATAAGCACGACGAATATTTCAACAGGCGATTGGAAATGGACTTCTACTTTAAATGTTACTTTACCAAAAAATAAATTGGTTGAATTTCCCGGTATAGAAAATACATTCTCTAGCGGGTCATACATTGTTGGGCAGCCAATCAACTTTACAAAGGTACTTCACTATTTAGGCGTTGACCCTAAAACTGGTGCAGCACAATATGAGGATATTAATAAAGATGGAGCCATCACTTTTGACGACCGATACGTTGCTAAAATCGGAACGCCTTATTATGGAGGATTGGGAAATAGCGTTTCTTACAAAAATTTTCAATTAGATTTCTTTTTCCAATTTAACCATCGTTTTGGTCAAACCAATATTCTTAATAACAGACCCGGTACTTTGAATAACCAAAATACAGCGTATTTAGATGTTTGGCAAAAAGAAGGTGATATTACCAATGTTCCAGCGGCAACAGCCGTAGCAGGTTCCGCGGTTTATAATTCATATAACTTCTATAGTTCGTCGGATGCTTTCTGGGGAGATGCTTCTTATTTAAAATTGAGATCTGCAAGTATTGCTTACAATGTTCCTAAAAACATTGCAAAAGTATTGGGAATGACTAATTGCAGACTATATGTACAAGGGCAAAACCTATTTACTTGGTCTAAAAACAAATATATTTTAGATACTGAAACAACAGTTGCTGGTGGCCCTCCGGGATTAGGGACAGGTACTATTGCACAGGTTTTGCCACCACTTAGAACTATTTTGTTTGGTATCAATTGCTCATTTTAATTAAGGAAATACTATGATAAATATTCATAAAAAAATAAAAGGAGTTTTATGGGCAACAGCCTTTACTTCTTTATCGCTTTTATCCTCGTGTGAGTCATTTGTAGAATTGGGGGCTCCACCCACTCAGGTTGTTTCTGATGATGTATTCAAAGCCGATGTTACTGCAAACAGTGCAATACTTGGTTTATACAATGGAAACATTATGGTAAATTTTATTCAAGGAGCTAGCTTTTACCCTGGTATGTCTGCTGATGATATTCAGTATAATTATACTAACAGTGCCTTTGAGGAATTTGAAAATAATGCACTGACGTCTATTAATGCTTCGGTTGAAAATACGACATGGTTTTATGGCTATCAGCAAATAAAAAATGCCAATAATGCTATTGCTGGTTTGAACAAATCACAAACGTTGACGCCGTCGGTAAAAGAACAGTTATTGGGCGAAGCAAAATTCATCAGGGCTTTATCGTATTTTTATTTAGTCAATTTGTTTGGTGATGTGCCAATGTCTTTAACGCCAGATGCTGATTATGAGGCTAAAGCAAATTCGCCAAGAACACCCGCTACAACTATCTGGGCTCAGATTATCACAGATTTAAAAGAAGCTCAAACGCATTTACCTACAACCTATGTGGGTACTTTCAAAGGACGTGTCAACAAACATGCCGCCACAACATTGTTGGCACGTGCCTATTTGTACAATAAAGATTGGGCAAATGCTGAAACACAGGCGAGTCAGGTAATTACAGCACAAGCCTATACCTTGCCAGCACCTGCAGATGCTTTTGTAAATACTAGTACTGAAACGATTTGGCAAATAGCCAACACCACAGGAGTATCTACTTTTGGGGCTAATTACTTGGCTGCTACAGGAGTAATTCCAAATTTTTCACTCTATGATACGCTGTATAAATCGTTTGAAGAGGTGGACTTAAGAAAAATCAATTGGACAGGTGTTACCAAAATCGCCACAACCAATTACTACTTTATCAATAAGTATAAAGTAAGGACAGGTACTGGTAATGAATATAACATTGGTTTACGTTTTGCAGAATTATACTTGATTCGTTCTGAAGCACAAGCACAACAAGGGAAACTTGTAGAAGCGAAAGCCGATGCAGATATTATTCGAAAAAGAGCAGGTTTAGCAGCTTTGTCAAGTACAATTACAAAGGAGCAACTCTTGTTGGCGATTGAGAAAGAACGAAAACTAGAATTTTTTGGAGAGTGGGGACACCGCTGGTTAGATTTAAAACGGACAAATAGAGCTGATGCTGTAATTGGTGGGCAAAAACCAAAGACATGGAAATCGACTGCGGTGCTGTATCCAATTCCAGAAAACCAGCGATTAGCGAATAAGAACCTAACTCAGAATGCTGGATATTAATTATTGAGTGAATTGTTATTTGGTTGATAATTAAGCACAGAAAGTGCTTAATTATCAACACTCCTCTTTTTTTACATCATAAGTTTTAACAAAACATTTCAAACAACCAACGCACGATTATGAAAAAAATATTAATGGCACTAAGCTTATTAGCTTTGTCTGCTTCAAGCATAATGGCTCAAACCAAGCCTACTAAAGAAAAAGAAGCATTATACAATGTTAGTGGTAAAATTGAAGGAGTTAAGGATGAAAAAATCTTCATCTCTACGTATAATGGCAAAGGTTTTGATGTAGATTCATTGGTAAGTACTGACGGAAAGTTTGCGTTCAAAGGCAAATTAAAGTATCCTGCTATTTATAGTTTATATTTAAATCCGAAGAAAGACCGTCTAAATATATTTGTACAAAGTGGTACTATTTTAGTACAGGCAACCAAAGATTCTTTGAATAAAGGCACTGTAAAAGGCTCTGCTCTACACACAGACTGGATGGTACATAGAAAGCAAATGGAAGGTGCGTATGCATTGATGAGCAAGGGAGATAATTTGTACAAGACCGTTCAAAAAACGAAAGACCCTGACAGTGTTGCGTTACGAAAAACAGCTCATGAGCTTTTTGTTGCTGGTGAAGCTTATGCTGATAGTATCTGTAAGCAATTCATTACTACGCACCCTAATTCTACCATTAGTCCATTTATCATAAATAGCTATTTTATGAGAGCTGGCTCTGAAGATAAAGCGAAGGAGTATTATAATCTTTTGGCTAAAAATGCAAAAGACTCTTATTATGGAATAAGTGTAAAAGAATTTTTAGATAAAGCTGCTTTAGTGGATGTTGGCAGAATGGCTCCAGCCTTTAGCATGGCAGATACTACAGGCAATGCCTTTACATTAGCATCTCTAAAAGGAAAGTATGTATTGGTTGATTTTTGGGCAAGTTGGTGTGCCCCATGTAGGAAAGAAAATCCAAATGTTGTAAAAGCGTATAATGAGTACCGTGATAAAAATTTTGAAATTGTAGGGGTTTCACTAGACGACAAAAAGAACAACTGGATAAAAGCTATTAATGCTGATAAATTGACATGGGTTCACGTGTCGGATTTGAAAGGCTGGCAAAACGAGGCTGCTAAAATGTATGCCGTAAGTGCTGTGCCAATGAATTTCTTGTTAGACAAAAATGGAAAAATCATTGCGAAAAACCTTAGAAGTGAAGAGCTTCACAAAAAACTAGCTGAATTAATTCACTAATCTTATCATTCTTATTGGTTTGTATATGTACAATCGCATATACAAACCAATCATGTTTGAAATTTTAGTCCTACAAGCGTAAAAAATCAATCCTCAACTACACGATAAGTAGGGTCTTCCAGAATATTTACTTCTATTATTTTATCAGCTCTTGCCAGCAAAGCTCTGGAATCAGGGCTGAGATGAGTAAGTTTTACCATTTTATTGTGTTGAGCGTAACGTTCAGTAATTTTATTAACTGCCTCAATCGCACTCATATCGGCAATTCTACTTTCTGCAAAATCAATGACTACTTCGTTCGGGTCGTTTACAATATCAAATTTTTCTGCAAAAGCAGTAGTTGAGCCAAAGAACAGCGGCCCATAAATGGCATAATGCTTTACACCATTACTATCAATGAATTTTCTGGCTCTAATGCGTTTGGCACTTTCCCAAGCAAAAGATAAAGCAGACATTATTACGCCTATTAATACTGCCAAAGCTAAATTATGAAACCAAATGGTAATGCCTGCTACCAATACTCCTACAAAAATATCTTGATTGGGCATCTTGTTGATGATTTTAAAACTCATCCATTCAAATGTCTCAATTGCTACCATAATCATCACGCCAGTAAGTGCCGCCATTGGTAAGCTTTCAATAAGGGGTGAAGCAAACAGAATAACTGATAAAATAGCCAGCGAAGCAACAATACCCGAAAGACGGGCTCTGGAACCTGCTGAAATATTCACCAATGTTTGAGCAATCATCGGGCAACCGCCCATGCCAAAGAAGAACCCATTTAAAATATTGGCAGCTCCTTGTGCCAAAGATTCCCTGTTGCCATTTCCCTTGGTTTGTGTAAGCTCGTCAACTACATTGAGTGTCAGTAATCCTTCGGTTAAACCTACGCCTGCCATAATCAAACCATAAGGGAAAATAATTTGCAAGGTTTCAAATGTAAAAGGAATATTAGGAAGATGAAAAGGTGGAAATCCACCAGACACAGAAGCAATATCTTTGACCGTTTTGGTTTCAATTTTAAAAACGTACACTCCTATTCCGACTGCTATAATAGCCATTAAGGAAGCTGGAACGGCTTTGCTGATTTTAGGAAAAATTAAAACAATAGCAATTGTTAAAGCTACCAAAGCCAGCATAGTATATAAGGGTGTCGATGATAACCAGACTGATTGTCCGTTAACAATTGTTTTGAATTGTTCAATTTGTGCCATAAAAATAACAACAGCCAAACCATTGACAAAGCCAAACATAACGGGCTGAGGTACTAAGCGAATAAACTTACCAAGTTTAAATAACCCTACCATTATTTGGACAATTCCTGCTATAATAATTGCCCCAAAAACATATTCTAATCCATGCGACTTCATCAAAGCAATAAGCACAATTACGGTTGCACCAGCCCCGCCTGATACCAACCCCGGTCTCCCTCCAAAAACAGCCGTTACAAAACCCATAATAAAGGCTGCATACAAACCCATTAATGGTGGGAAACCTGCTAATATGGCAAAGGATAGCGATTCTGGAATCATCGTCATGGCAACGGTGAGTCCTGCTAATATTTCTACTTTATAATCTACTTTCTTTGAAAAATCAAAAATATTTAAATACTTAATCATTATTTATATTTTACAATATGATACCCTATATAAAAGCAAAGGTAAGTCTTAAGGTTTTGGAATCAAAAATTAGTCCATACAGCCATAAATACATCTGAATAAATGCTTAGTCCTAATAATGTACTTGAATATCTAATAATTTTAAACAATATTTGAGTATTGTTCATCCTTACTAAAACAACAATCATCATGAAGAAAACTCTTCTTTTTCTCGCTTTATTCTTTAGTCTTCAAACGTTTGCCCAAACGCCAGAAGAAAATTTAGCCAAATTGGG
Organism: Arcicella sp. GW458-12-2-14-TSB2; assembly: GCF_059423785.1. NCBI lineage: Bacteria > Pseudomonadati > Bacteroidota > Cytophagia > Cytophagales > Flectobacillaceae > Arcicella > Arcicella sp. GW458-12-2-14-TSB2. The sequence goes on from NZ_JBWKYN010000107.1 coordinate 10,160, forward strand.
CATTACTTTACCAGCCGTAGGACAACCCATTGCCAGTTACGTTAATGTGGTACGTACAGGAAATTTATTATTTCTCTCAGGGAAAGGCCCTTTAAAAGCAAGTGGAGAATATATCACAGGGAAATTAGGGAAAGACTTAACCATAGAAGAAGGAGCCAAAGCCGCAGAACTAGCTGCTACTCACCAATTAGCGGTATTAAAAGCTACACTAGGCGATTTAAGCAAAGTAAAAAGAATCGTAAAAATAGTAGGATTCGTAAATAGTGATAGCCAATTCTTTGACCATCCAAAAGTAATCAATGGTTGCTCAAATTTAATGATTCAGGTATTCGGAGAAAAGGGAAAACACGCACGTTCGGCTTTAGGAGTAAGTGCTTTACCGTTAAATATGGCGGTTGAAATTGAAATGGTTGTAGAAGTAGAATAACTTTCAATTCATACCTTATGTAGCTTTGGGATTATTTAATTCCTAAAGCTACATAAGGCAACACTAAACCCTCAAGGAAAAGTAAAAAGTACTCCCTTCACCAACAACAGACTCTACCCAGATATGTCCGTTTTGAGCTTCAATGAACTGTCGGGCAATGGCCAATCCTAACCCTGTTCCCTTCTGGCTATCAGGTGTTTGAAAATATTTGTCAAATATTTTTTCTAGGTATTCCATTGCAATACCTTTCCCAAAATCTTGTACCGTAAAAATCACCATGTTATTTTGACGAATGGCAGAAACAATGATTTTACTATTTTCAGGGCTGTATCGAATGGCATTTGTTAATAGATTCACCAAAATCCAAGCTGTTTTTTCTGCGTCAGCTTGCACTTTTGGAAGATTGCCCGAAAGCTGTACTTCAAGTTCAATATTACTTTGTTGAGCCTGAAATTGCACTGCCGAAGTAGCGTATTCTATAATTTTATGTGGTTCAACCTCTTGCATGGTCAAAGAAATTTTACCACTTTCTACTTGGGTCAAATCCAATAATTCACCTGTGATATTTAGCAACCTTTGGCTATCTGATTTGATGTTTTCTAATAACTGACTTTGTTCGCTATTCAAAGTACCTACTTTCTCGTTTTCCAATAATTTCAGACTCATCTTAATGGCTGAAATAGGCGTTTTTAATTCGTGTGAAATGGTAGCGATAAAATTAGTTTTGGCTTCGTCCAATTCATGAAAACGAGTGATGTTCTTTAATAAAATTACTTTTCCTAATACTTTATCATTACTTTCTACAATTAGGCTTTCTTTGGTAAAATAACTTTCCCGCTCGTCGGCATAGATTTTGATTTCTTTGTTGCCGTCTTTTTCATTCAAAAGTGTTCTTAATAAATCATTATAAAGTGCGATGTCTGGAGCATAATTACCTATTAAATCATCGGCTTGTACATTCAACATTTTAATCGCTACAATATTTACGAAGAGTATTCTATTCTTTTCATCTAACCCAATTACGGCATCATTCAGATTATTAATAATGGCTTCTATCCTACTCTTTTCAAATAATATTTTAGCCAGATTTGAATGTTCGTATTCATTTAATTTCTCTGCCATTGAATTAAATGCTGAAGCCAATTCTCCAAACTCATCTTCTGAAGAAAAATGTAGTCGTTGTTCGTAATTCTTATTTGTAATTTCTTGAATCCCTTTTGTAAGTTCTTTAATCGGATTAGCAATATAAGAAGGGAAATTAACGATAAAGGTGAACGTCAGCAACATACAAACGATAGCCACCGTTTTCAGGTAATTACTTGCACTCTCTGCCGTTTTTAAGGCTAAATCATTTTTCCTGACAATGCCTTGCTGATTTAATTCAGCGATTTTAAATAACGCTTGGTTGAGTTTTAACAAATGGTTGGCAGTAGTATCTTTCTTAAAATTAGTATATTCTTTCCTTAATGCTTGTGTGGCTTCTTTTTCCCCTATTTCGGTGACGTTATGTGCTTGCTTATCTAATAATTGCTCAAATGCCTTTTGTTTGCTTTGATCGGCTGTCCAAGTATTCAAGATTACCTGCATGCCTTGCACATACTCTAATGACTCGATATTGTCACGCAGAATTTTACTGGAATCTGCTTTAAGCTGATTAAGATAATAAGTTCCCATGCCACCCAACAGCACGATGACAGAAAACAGGAAGAATAATCCCAGTTGAAGTTTTGCTTTGATTTTCATGGTAATTAGCTGTGAGTGGTGAGCAATGAGCTTTCAGCTTTTTTTGATTGCCTGCCAGTGAAATAATAGACAACCATTAATGAGTAATCTATTTAACTTAAAATAACAATATCAATATCTGAGGACGATAGTTTTTTCAATAACTGATTAAATAAATTCGTCGCCAAGATAATTCTGAATAAACTAAAATGTGGCTTCCCGATACAAATCGTTGTGATTTCATATTTTTCAGCCATTTCTACAATACTTTTTGCCACCGAATCACTTTGTATTCTGATAACTTCTGCTCCTAATTCAGTAGCTAGTTTTAGGTTATTAATCAAGTGTCGCTGAGTAGCTAAATTTATTTTATCACTTGCTTCCGAAGGTCTTTGTACATACAAAACAAACCATTTAGAATCGTAATGCGATGCTAAACGAGCTGTTTTTCGAATAATATTTTTAGAAGTATTGGCATTTGAGCTGATACAAGCTAAGAAACGTTCGTGGGTAAATTTACTACTGGAAACCTCATTAAATACTTTTCTTTCTACCTGATGGGCTACTTCTTTCAAGGCTAATTCTCGCAACTGCAAAAGCTTAGAGGGCTGAAAGAAATTATTCAAGGCTGTTTCTACTTTTTTCAAATCGTAGATTTTACCTTCTTTTAACCTGACAATAAGCTCATCAGCCGTTAAGTCGATATTGACTACTTCGTCTGCTTGTTGCAAAACCCAATCGGGTACTCTTTCGGCTACTTCTACATTTGTAATTTTCTTTACTTCATCATTAAGGCTTTCGAGATGCTGAATATTAACCGCAGAAATAACATTGATACCAGCATTCAAAATCTCCATGACATCCTGCCACCGTTTTTCATTCTTCGACCCTTCGATATTAGTATGAGCCAGCTCATCTACAATCACAATTTCGGGACGTTGATTGATAATTGCTTGAACGTCCATTTCCTCTAATTCCTTGCCTTTATAAAAAAGTTTCCGACGAGGAATCATAGGAATGCCTTCTAGCAATGCATGAGTTTCTGCTCGATTATGGGTTTCGACATAACCAATTTTTATATTGACATTGTTACGAAGCAAGGTGTGGGCTTCTTGCAACATTCTAAATGTTTTGCCCACACCAGCACTCATGCCAATGTATATTTTAAACTTCCCTCGCTTCGACTGGCGGATTAGTTCAAGAAAATATGCTGCTGACTGCTCTTTTTGCATCTTAAATTGAGATAGCGATTGAGGTATTCAATGAAAAATTATTCTTCACGGTTTGCCCTTCTTTGATAAAAATATTGTCTTTACTTTCTAATAATCTTCCTTCTATTCGCCAAAGGATATTATCACTGGCTTTATAATCTACATTAAGCGAATACCCACTTGTCTGAAAACCATTAGGTGTATTAGTGGCAATAATAACGCCATTTTTATCTTGATAATACTCCCAACGAACCGCCCCAGACCACTGAGAATTGGCTGTATATTTTAAAATAGCAACAGGACTATACCAAGTATTATAATCTGACGAACCCGTTGACGCTTGTTCCATACCATAGTCAAATCCTGCAATCAAACCCAATTTTGTAGATACTTGAAATATACCATAAAGGTTTGAAAAGTACCTTTGTTGCTTCTCATTACTCGGTTTATCATTTCCGATAAAAGTACTCCAATTAAGCGTAGTCTTATCGTTTGGTTTAAACTGTACTTGTGTCCCTAAAGCAAGTGTTTGGTTACCATTTGGACGTTTTATTCTCTGCCAGCCATTCAATACCAAGCCAGAAAGCGTCCATCGATTATCTTGATTAATAAAAGTAACTTTAGCCCCAGATTCAAAGTATGGTGTATTTTCTGCTAAAATACTTCGGGTTAAGGTCCAACAATCTTTTGAAATAGCACTTTCAAAACCAATGTGCGATGGCATAATACCAGCATCTAACCATAGGTTGTTGTTTTTAGATAGCCTTACACCAACATTGGCTTCGAAAACGTGTTGTAAAAGTGATGGTTCGGCTGCCAAATTATACTGTGCATACGTACCAGCCATCAAAGCTAAATTGGCACGGGTATTTTCTGTACTATAACTACCTTTGATAAAACCCAGATTCAAATTAAACTCATTGTGTCGGTTATGATTATACAAAAAGCTTGGTCTTTCATGATTCGCTGGTTGATTAAAATCATAGACATAATAGGTTTCCAGATAAGCCGACCAAGTAATGCTTGGTTTACTTTCAGTTTGTCCAAAAATACTTGTTTGAAAAACGAACAAGGCAATCAAAGTAAAATAAATTGTTTTCATGATATGAGATTGTTTTTGTGAATTGGTTTATCTCATAGTTTGATAGGTTTAGGTTTAGCAATGAGCTTTGAGCTATAATAAATCATTCAATCTACTCATGGCATGACTTGAAGTCATGCCATGAGTGAACTCTTCTTGCTCAAAGCTTATAGCTCACGGCTCAAAGCTCACTACTTGCTACTCAAAGCTTCTAAAGCAATATTCAATTTTAATACATTTACTTTTTCTGTTCCGAACAAGCCCAAAAGAGGTTTTTCGGTTTGGGCATTTACTAATGCTACTAATTTTTCTTTTGATATATTTCTAATTTTGGCAATTCTATCTATCTGTACCAAAGCACCTTTTGGTGAAAGGTGTGGGTCTAGCCCACTACCCGAAGCTGTTACTAATTCAGATGGAATCTCGGCTTTAGGAACTGTTGGATTATGCACCAAAAAGGTATCAATACGAGCCTGCACTTGTGCTAAATAATCAGGGTTTGTAGTCCCTTTGTTTGAACCCCCAGAACCAGCAGCATTGTAACTCACAGCCGAAGGACGGCTATTAAAATACTGGTCTTGGTCAAACTTCTGACCGATATTGTCTGCTCCTACAATTCTTCCATGATACTCAACAAAAGGCACTTTACCTTTGCTAGGAGCAAACTGTGCAAAGCCCAAAACCACTAAAGGATAAATAATAACGAATAGCAACAAACACATCAAAGTGAGTTTAAGTGCTGGGAATAATTGAGTTTTCATTGTCTGAAAAAAATGAATTTGAAAATTTGAAAGTGTGGTGATTTGAAAATGAGTTTTGTTTTCCTTAGAAAAACAATCCAACCGCTAAATCCAATACTTTAATTCCGATAAAAGGAATGATAAGTCCACCAACACCGTAAATCAATAAGTTTCTTCTTAATAAAGCACTTGCTCCGATTGGCTTATAATCAACCCCTCTTAAAGCCAAGGGAATTAAAGCAGGAATAATCAATGCATTAAAAATCACTGCCGATAAAATGGCGCTTTCTGGCGAATGCAAGTGCATGATATTAAGCCCTTGCAAGCTCGGGATACTGGCAATAAACAACGCTGGTACAATGGCAAAGTACTTAGCTACGTCATTAGCAATCGAGAAGGTAGTCAGTGTACCACGGGTCATTAATAATTGCTTACCGATTTCTACAATCTCAATCAGTTTAGTAGGGTCATTATCCAAATCCACCATGTTACCAGCTTCTTTGGCAGCCACCGTACCAGAGTTCATGGCTACACCTACATCAGACTGAGCTAAAGCAGGTGCATCGTTCGTACCATCACCCATCATGGCTACCAGTTTACCACTTGCTTGTTCGGCTTTGATATAGTTCATTTTATCTTCTGGTTTGGCTTCAGCGATAAAATCATCTACACCTGCTTTTTCAGCAATGTATTTAGCTGTCAAAGGGTTATCACCAGTTACCATTACCGTTTTGATACCCATTTTACGCAAACGTTCAAAACGTTCTTGGATACCTGGTTTGATAATATCCTGTAGTTCAATAACACCCAACACTTTTTCGTTTTCAGTCACTACCAAAGGAGTGCCTCCATTACTAGCGATAAATTTTACTTTATCAGTAATTTCAGCAGGGAAAGTATTGCCTGCATTTTCTGCAAGGTTTCTCATTGAATCAAAAGCACCTTTACGAATACGTGTTCCGTTCGGAAGGTTTACCCCTGATGAACGAGTCTCAGCCGTGAATTTTATTAATTCTACATCACTTTGTAGCACTGGAATCTTCAAGCTATGACTAGCCGCTAGCTCAATAATCGATTTACCTTCGGGCGTATCATCGGCTAAAGAACTCAAAATGGTGGCATTCATAAACGTTTTATTATCTGTGCCATTTGCCGCATAAAAATTAGTGGCTTTACGGTTACCGATGGTTATTGTCCCTGTTTTATCCAACAACAAAACATCAATATCCCCTGCTGTTTCCACCGCTTTACCCGACTTTGTAATTACGTTTGCCCGTAAAGCTCTGTCCATACCAGCAATACCAATCGCAGAAAGTAAACCGCCGATAGTAGTAGGAATTAAACAAACAAATAGTGATATAAAAGCCGCAATCGTTATGGGTGTGTTAGCGTAATCTGCAAAAGGTTTAAGGGCTACACAGACAATGATAAAAATTAGGGTAAAGCCAGCCAAAAGAATGGTTAAAGCAATTTCGTTAGGTGTTTTTTGGCGAGAAGCTCCTTCTACCAAAGCAATCATTTTATCCAAAAAGCTTTCACCTGGTTCTGTCGTAACAATTACTTTAATTTTGTCAGAAAGTACTTTTGTACCACCCGTTACAGATGATTTATCCCCACCTGACTCACGAATTACTGGGGCAGATTCCCCCGTGATAGCCGACTCGTCAATCGTCGCCAAGCCTTCAATGATTTCGCCATCGGTAGGAATAGTATCTCCTGCTTCACACACAAAAACATCTCCTTTTCTCAACTGAGCTGAATTTACAATTTGAATCTCGTTCAAATACATTTCCCCAACCGAACGAATTAGTTTAGCTGGTGTTTCTTCTCGGGTTTTACGGAGAGAATCCGCTTGGGCTTTACCTCTCGCTTCGGCGATGGCTTCGGCAAAATTGGCAAATAAAAGGGTTAGCAATAAGATGATTAAAACCGTTAGATTATAAGCAAATGAGCCTTGATCTGTATTATTGATGCTATAAATCGTAACAAATAGCATCACAAGTGTTCCTAATTCAACGGTAAACATTACAGGATTTCGGAACATTATTCTTGGATTTAGCTTTACAAAAGAAGCTGTAAGAGCTTCCTTGACTAAATCTGCTTGAAAAAGCGAAGTTGGTTGGGTTTTCATTGGAGTAAGCTTTAAGCTGTGAGCCATGAGCTATCAGCTTTGAATATTTTAAAGTATTTTAAATTTTTGATTTATAAGCAAATCCGAAGTCTAAAAGCTTATCGCTCAAGGCTTATAGCTAAAAGCTGTAAAATATTCCGCAATTGGGCCTAATGTCAGGGCTGGGAAGAAGGATAGGGCTGCTACTATAAAAATTACGGCAAAAACCATCAATCCAAATGTTCCAGTATCGGTTTTTAAAGTACCTGCACTTTCAGGAATATATTTTTTATTAGCTAAAATCCCTGCAATGGCTACTGGACCGATAATTGGCAAAAACCTACTGATTACCATCACAATACCGCAGGTAACGTTCCACCAAACAGTATTGTCGCCTAGTCCTTCAAAACCAGAACCATTGTTGGCAGCCGAAGAAGTATATTCATACAGCATTTCTGAAAAGCCATGAAACCCAGGGTTATTTAACCAGCCAATATCAGGATTTTTAACAAAGACGAAAGATGATAAGGCAGTAGCCCCTAAAATCATCAGTGGGTGAAGTAAGGCAATAATGGTTGCAATCTTCATTTCTTTTGCTTCTATTTTCTTACCCAGAAACTCAGGTGTACGCCCAACCATTAAGCCTGAAATAAATACCGCAATGATGATAAAAATATAGAAGTTCAAGAAGCCTACTCCTACCCCACCATATAGTGCATTAATCATCATACCCAACATCGTGAACATCCCCGTTAATGGCGTAAAGCTATCGTGCATGGCATTCACAGAACCATTTGAGGTAACTGTTGTGGCAATACCCCAATAAGCAGATGCCGCAGGGCCAAAACGTACTTCTTTACCTTCCATACTGCCTAGTTGTTGGGTAATTCCCATTGTCGAAATGTCTGTACTTCCTTTCATTTCTAAATAGATAGACGGTATCAAGAATAATAGAAAACCGAGTGTCATTACCCCAAAAATGGTATAGGCTAACTTTTTACGTTTTAAATAATAGCCCAAAGCAAAAACCATCGCTATCGGAATTAACAGGATACTGCCTACTTCTACAATATTGGTTAGGTAGTTGGGGTTTTCGAGTGGGTGAGCAGAGTTTACGCCAAAATATCCGCCACCATTCGTACCTATTTGTTTAATGCCTATCATGGCTGCGGCAGGACCACGAGAAACCTGTACAGTATCGCCCTGCATTGATATAAATGAAGCTTTACCTTCTACATTCATCGGTGTGCCATTGTATAAAACAACCAACGCAACTACTAAAGAAAGTGGCAATAAAATACGTGTACAAGCTTTAAGGAAATAATTGTAAAAGTTGCCTAGTTTATCAGTAGTGCGTTCTTTCATGGCGTTAAATACCATCGCACAAACAGCCATACCTGCACCCGCAGAGATAAATTGGAATAAAGTAAGGCAAGAGATTTGTCCTAAATACGACATTCCGCTTTCGCCTGAATAATGCTGTAAGTTGGTATTTGATAAAAATGAAATAGCGGTATTAAAGGCTAAATCTGCTGACATCGATGGGTTTCCGTCTGGGTTCCAAGGCAACCAACTTTGGTTCATTAATACAAACATTGCCCAGAAAAACCACAGTAAATTAATCGTTAAGAGGGCTACTAAATGCTGTTTCCAAGTCATCTCTTGTTTAGGATTGATACCTGAAAACTTAAAGAAAAGTTTTTCAATAGGATTGAAGATTGAGTCGAGAAAAGTAGCTTCGCCACCAAAAACTTTTGCGATATATTTCCCCAATGGAATAGCACAAGCTATTGTGAGGATAAAGGTGAGGATTACTCCTAAAATTTCAGTATTCATTGCTTAGAATTTTTCTGGTTTTAATAAAACATAACACAAATAGCCAAATACGGCGATGGATAGTGCAAAGAGGGCTGTCATCATGATTTTATAAGAATTTTTTAGATTCGTTTAAGGTTAAATGTTTTCAAAAAAATCTATCGCTTTTAAAAAGAATGCGAAGCATAAAAGCCCAGCGAGTAAAAGAATGAAGGTCATCATGGTTTTAGTTGTTTATTTGATGACCTAATGCCAAAATATGAGCCAAGAAAGAGAAGAAGGCTGTTACTTATTGATAATCAATAAGATATAATTTTTAGTGATTTTTGAGCGATAAAAAACCCTTCCAAAATGGAAGGGTTTTTGTCAGAATGGAAGGATTTATGGTTTCGGATTAGAATATTAAGGTGTTACTTATTTGTTGTGAATTTTAAATAGAAATTCTTAGGTTCTTTAT
>NZ_JBWKYN010000108.1:0-19703 GCF_059423785.1 Arcicella sp. GW458-12-2-14-TSB2
AAATAAAGCAAAAAAAGAGGTGCAGGTTTAAAAATTTCATAAAAATCATTTTTTTCTTGTGAAATTCAATTTTAGAAGTATAAATTTGTACCAAGAAATAAGGAAATTAACCAAATATTAAAAAATCCAATAACAAAATCATGGCAAAAGCTAAACTTGAGTACATTTGGTTGGACGGTTACAAACCAACTCAGAGCCTTCGTAGTAAAACTAAAATTGAAAATGATTTTAGTGGTAAATTAGAGGATTGCGACATGTGGTCATTTGACGGTTCATCAACAGAACAAGCACCAGGTGGTTCTTCTGACTGTCAATTAAAGCCTGTTTTTATCTGTAAAGACCCTGAACGTTCTTTATTAGGAACTCCTGCTTATTTAGTTATGTGCGAAGTATTGGATTCAGAAGGTAATCCACATGAGTCTAACGGTCGTGCTACGATTGAAGATGATGACAATGACTTCTGGTTTGGTTTTGAGCAAGAATATTTCTTATATGACTTAGCTACAAATCTTCCTTTAGGTTTCCCTGCAAACGGTTATCCTCGTCCACAAGGACCATATTACTGTTCAGTAGGTGCTAAAAATGCTTATGGACGTAATATCGTTGAAGAACACTTAGAATATTGTCTTCAAGCTGGTTTGAACGTAGAAGGTATCAACGCTGAAGTTGCTGCTGGTCAATGGGAATTCCAATGTTTCTCTAAAGGAGCAAAACAAGCTGGTGATGAAATCTGGGTTGCTCGTTATTTATTAGAAAGAACTTGTGAGAAATACGGTGTTTGGGTTAACTACCACTGTAAGCCACTTGGTAATACTGACTGGAATGGTTCAGGTATGCACGCTAACTTCTCTAACACTGCTCTTAGAACAGCTGGTAAGAAAGAAACTTACGACATTATCTGTCAAGCATTCGCTCCTTTCGTGAAAGAACATATCGAAGTTTATGGTGCTGATAACCATTTACGTTTGACTGGTAAACACGAAACTCAGTCTATCGATCAGTTCTCTTACGGAGTTTCTGACCGTGGTGCATCAATCCGTATTCCAATCGCTGCAGTTCAAAAAGGATGGAAAGGATGGTTAGAAGACCGTCGTCCAAACTCTGCTGCTGATCCATACAAAGTTGCAGCTCGTATTATTAAAACTGTGAAAACTGCTGTTATCTAGTTTTGATACAACATATATAAGCAAAAAAGCTCGGCTAATTTAGTCGAGCTTTTTGCTTATATACCAGATAATCAACTAATAATGAATACTATATACACTTAGTTTTGATTTTTTAGCTATAAATTTCAATCTTGATAACTATCTTTGCAGTATGAAAAAAGTAGCATTTTATACATTAGGCTGTAAACTCAATTATTCCGAGACTTCAACTATCTCAAGAATGTTTGAGCAAAAGGGCTATCAGAAGGTAGAATTCAATCAAAAGCCAGACATATTTATCATCAATACTTGTTCTGTTACTGAAAATGCGGACAAGAAGTGTAAGAAAATTGTAAAAGAAGCAAATAAGATAAATCCTGATGGTTATGTAACCATCATTGGATGTTACGCCCAATTAAAACCAAAAGAAATTGCCGACATCGATGGAGTAGATGCCGTATTAGGAGCAGCCGAAAAATTTCAATTGATTGATTTATTAGATGGTTTTGTAAAAGAACCAAGTGGCAATAAAGCCAAAATCTATAATCAAAATATTGAGGAGGCAGTGGAATATCATACTTCTTATTCCTTAAACGACAGAACGCGTACTTTCTTGAAAGTACAAGATGGTTGTGATTATCCATGTGCTTACTGTACTATTCCTCTTGCTAGAGGAGCTAGCCGTTCTGATACCATTCAAAATGTAGTAAAGGCTGCTCGTGAAATTGCTGAAAGTGGTGTAAAAGAAATTGTATTGACAGGAGTAAATATCGGTGACTTCGGTTTACAAAATGGCAAAAGAGTAAATACTTTTCTGGATTTAGTCAAAGCATTAGACGAAGTAGAAGGCATCGACCGCTTTAGAATTTCGTCGATAGAGCCAAATTTGCTTACAGATGAAATCATCACATTTGTGGCGAGTTCAAAACGTTTTGTACCACATTTCCATATTCCTTTACAATCGGGTTCAAACAAGGTGTTAGCCTTGATGAAACGTCGCTATAAAAGAGAGCTTTATGTAGATAGAGTTAATAAAATAAAGGAATTGATGCCTCATTGCTGTATTGGTGTTGATGTAATCGTAGGCCATCCAGGTGAAACTGATGAGGCGTTTTTAGAAACTTATCATTTCTTAAACGAGTTACCTATCAGCTATTTGCACGTTTTTACTTATTCTGAACGTGAAAATACTACTGCTTTGGCCATCAAGCCAGTAATACCTATGAGCAAAAGGTCTGAAAGGTCAAAAATGCTACATATTCTATCTGATAAAAAAAGAAGGTATTTTTATGAACAACATTTGCGAAATGACTTCACTGTACTTTTTGAAGAAGATGTTGAAAATGGGCAAATGCAGGGTTTCACTGAAAACTATATCAGGGTAACAGCTAAATATGACCCATTGTTGATTAATGAAACAAAAAAAATAAAACTAACTGCTATCAATGATAACATGGTGGTGGAAGTAGAAGAAGCAGAGGTTTATGAAATGCATTAAAACTTAATGTTGATAAGAAATCTTATTATCAAAAGAGGTCAGAAAACTAATTTCTGACCTCTTTTTTAATTATTGTAGTTTATACACTAAATGTTTGGCTGGAGGCCTTTTAATAGTCATCACTCGCATGATGCGAGCGATTGTATTTTTTTTCAAATATAAAAAATGACAAAAAGCATTTTTGGAAATTACAAATTAATACATCTAAACTAGCCTTTTTCGTATCTTTGCAGTGCTTATTCGTTTTAGTATCTCTTATCAAATATTGAAGGTTACGAATAGGCATTTTTGATAAGAAATACATTCACCCTGTAATCTCATGTTGAAGATGAAGCCATACAGAGTAATTCTTTATTATAATTACACGCCTATCCCCGATGTGGATACTTACCGAGAAAAACATCACTTATTTTGCCTTGAAAATCGTTTATTAGGACGTATCATTGTTGCGTCAGAAGGACTAAATGGCACTGTTTCGGGCCTAGCTGAAGACTGTGAACGATACATGAATTGGCTAGAAAACGACCCGATTTTTGCAGGCTCTGATTTCGATTTTAAAGTTGAAGAACATGACGTACACGCTTTTGCTAAACTTCATGTACGCGTAAAAGAAGAAATCGTTAATTCAGATTTGCCTGTTGACCCTAGAGTAAGAACAGGGAAACATTTGGAACCAGCCGATTTCAAAGCAATGTTGAAGAACGACCCTGACGTTGTACTGGTAGATATGCGTTCTAATTACGAACACAGTATCGGAAAATTCAAAGGAGCGGTTACTTTCGACATGGAAACGCTTAGAGAGCTACCTGAGCACGTTCAAGAAATTGAGCACCTTAAAGATAAAAAAATCATTACGTATTGTACTGGTGGTATAAAATGTGAAAAAGCTTCTGCTTATTTAATCGAGCGTGGCTTTGAAAATGTATATCAGCTACACGGCGGTATCATCAAATATGGCTTGGAAGAAGGTGGCGAGGATTTTGAAGGGAAATGTTACGTGTTTGATAACAGAGTAAAAACTGAAGTAAATACTGTAAACCCTGTTATTATCTCAAAATGCCATATCTGTAAAACTGATACAGAAGATATGGTAAACTGTGCTAATCCAGAATGTAACGAGCATCTACCAATTTGTGCTACTTGTTTACTAGAAATGGATGGGGCTTGTTCTGATGAATGTAAAAATCACCCACGCAAACGTCCTTACAATGTTAAAGGGTATTATTCGAAGCAGTCGGATAACTATACTCCAGAATTTGGCTTCAAAAGTAGAAAATTAACCAAAAGTCCTTTGGAACAAAACGCGTAATTTATATATTTGACGACTATATTCAACTAGAGGTATTGTAGCTATTTACAATACCTCTAGTTTTTTTCATTTAACTTAATTGAACAATGGCTATTTCACCAACCGATTTGATTACAAATGCTGATGGAAGCATTTATCATTTAAATCTTCGTCCAGACGATATCGCTGATACCATCATTACTGTGGGGGACCCTGAAAGAGTGGAAAAGGTATCTAAATATTTTGATAGCATAGAATTTAAAATCAATAAAAGAGAATTCGTTACGCATACGGGCTATGTAGGGAAAAAACGTTTGAGTGTAATTTCAAGTGGCATCGGCACTGATAACATAGAAATTTTAATGAACGAACTCGATGCGCTGGCTAATATAGACTTAGTTACCAGAACGCCATACGCCAATCATAAATCATTGAATATTATTCGTTTAGGAACTTCTGGCAGTTTACAAAAGGACATTCCTCTTGAAAGTATTGTAGTATCCAAATTAGGCATTGGCTTTGATTCACTAGGGTTCTTCTATCATTCACCAGACAGTGAAATTGCTGAATCTATCAAACAAAGTTTTGAGTTAGATTTTTTGCCTTATGCCAATACAGGAAGCCAACCATTATTCGCATTGATGATGGATAACAGCCCTAATAATTGGGTTGAGGGCAACACGGTTACCTGTCCGGGTTTTTATGCCCCACAAGGCAGAGTATTGAGGTATCATCCTAAGATTAAAAACCTTTTAGCAAAATTCAATGCTTACAAGCACGGCAATCTTGTATTAACAAACCTTGAAATGGAAACTGCGGGTTATTATTTGATGGGAAAAATATTAGGCCACGAAGTACTATCAATGAGTGCTATTGTAGCCAGTAGAATGACGAACGAATTTGCCCCGAACGCAGAAAAAACAGTTGATAATTTAATTCAACAAGCCTTAGAAAAGCTAACTAAATAACAACTATAATAGAAAAGGCTGTTTCTATCAACATATTGAAGAAACAGCCTTTAAAAATCTATCAGTGTAATTGGAAATTAACTACTATGAGTTAATTTTTCCTCTTAAAGCACGTGGGATGTCAATTGTAGCCACTGGAGCCGAAGGATTATTTAAAATCGCAACGTTTTCAGCTTTCAATTTAGCAACTTTCAATGTTTGTCCTAAGTCCAAACCTGTAATATCAGCTTCGATAAAGTCAGGAATGTTATCAGATAAACCTTTCAAAGATACTTTACGTAATTTTTGAACCATTTTACCCCCCTTACGAACGCCCGGTGCATCACCGATAACTTTCACAGGAACATCAATTTTGATTTCTTTACCTGCAACGATTTCTAAGAAATCGACGTGAAGAATCATTTCTGATACTGGGTGGAATTGTGAATCTTGAACGATAGCGTGGTGAATTTCACCTTCGATATTTAAAATTACTTCTGATACTTCAGGAGTATATAATAATTCGCGGAAAAGAATCATTGGTACAGCAAAGTGAATTTGTTTTTCACCACCATACAATACACATGGAGCTAAAGATTCGTTACGAAGATCTTTAGCTGATTTTGTTCCAAGGGTTTCTCTGTTATACCCTACGATTTCAATCTTTCTCATTTTTGAGTGATTTGTGTTGAAAGCCTGTCGATTTCAAGGAACTAATTCCTTAAGCACTATCCTCAATCAACCGTTTAAATTAATTTTTTATAAATAATGAACTGATAGACTCATGGTCACGAATTCTGCCAATGGCTTTGGCAAATAATTCTGCTACTGATAATACTTTAATCTTATCGCTAGCTTCTTTTAATGGAATAGTATCAGTAACAACAAGTTCTGTCAGAACTGAGTTATTGATATTCTCATACGCTTTTCCAGAAAGCACTGGGTGTGTTACGATAGCTCTTACCGATTTAGCTCCTTTATCCATGATTAATTGAGCGGCTTTACACATGGTTCCACCCGTATCAATTAAGTCATCGACTAACACTACATCCGCTCCGGTAACATCACCAATCAATTGCATAGTAGCTACTTCGTTAGCACGTTTACGTTGTTTATCGCAAATTACCATTTCGGCATTAAAGAACTTAGCAACATTACGCGTACGAACCACACCACCAACGTCAGGAGAAGCAAACAATAAATTATCTAATCCTAATGATTTTAAATAAGGAACGAAAATCGCTGTTCCTTCTAAGTGATCTACAGGGAAATCAAAGAAACCTTGAATTTGTCCAGCGTGCAAATCCAATGTCATTAATCTGTCGGCCCCAGCAGCAGTTAATAAATTAGCTATCAATTTTGCGCCAATACCTACTCTTGGTTTGTCTTTTCTATCTTGACGAGAATAGCCAAAATAAGGCATAACAACCGTAACATAGTGAGCAGAAGCACGACGAGCGCCATCAATCATTAACAAAAGCTCCAGCATATTATCAGCTGGTGGGAAAGTCGACTGAATGATGAAAACATCACATCCTCTAATAGACTCATTAAAACTTGGTGACATCTCACCATCTGAGAAACGTTGAACAGAAGACAATCCTAAATCTTTTCCGTAAAAGCGAGCAATTTCTTTTGCTAAATATTCGGAAGATGATCCAGTAAAAATCTTAACTTGATTGATAGCAGCCATTTTTTTGGAGAGTTTTGTAAATCTCTCTTAATTCAAAATTATCTTGGAAATACCTTTTCTGAAATTTACCGCAAAAGTACAAAAATCATTTAGTAAAATAGCATCAAAACAACGTTTTTTCATGTATTTGTTGTTTTCATCAAAAACAACATTACATAATACAACTATTTATTGATATATCACCTTTTTAGCTGAAAGCAAAGTGTTTTTCATCAACGAAACAATCGTCATCGGGCCTACTCCTTTAGGCACTGGTGTGATGAAAGAACATTTCGGTGCTACTTCGTCAAACTTAACATCACCCTTTAAAGCAAAGCCAGATTTCTTAGTAGCATCTTCTACCCTTGTCAAGCCTACATCAATAACAACAGCACCATCTTTTACGTATTCAGCCGTGATAAATTCGGGACGTCCTAATGCAGCAATCAAAATATCAGCACTAGCACAAACCGCAGGTAAATCTTTCGTTTTAGAGTGGGTAAGCGTTACGGTACAATTACCGATTTTATTATTTCTTTGCATTAAAATAGACATTGGCAAGCCTACAATTTGGCTACGACCTACTACCACACAATGTTTACCAGAAGTCTCTATGTTATAATATTCCAATAAATCTAATACCCCTTGCGGAGTAGCAGAAATATACGCAGGAAGACCTTTCGCCATTCTACCAATATTGATTGGATGAAAACCATCCACATCTTTACTTGGTGCAATTGTCTCCATTACTTTATCGGGATTGATATGGTTTGGAAGAGGTAATTGAACAATCAATCCATCCATATCTTCATTATCATTTACTTTTTGAACCTCCGCTAACAGTTCTGCTTCGGTAATACTTGGGTCAAAACGAAGTAAAGTTGAATTAAATCCTAACTCTTCACAAGATTTCACTTTGTTGGCAACATACGTTTCAGAAGCTCCATTATTTCCCACCAAAATGGCTACTAAATGAGGCGTTTTACCTCCAGATGCTTTGATTTCAGCTACTTCCAATGCGATTTCTTTCTTGATTTCGTCAGCAACTGCTTTCCCGTCTATAATTTGCATGGTTTGTTTTTTTGTAATTTGAAGTCGCAAAATTACGGCTAGTTTTTTGTTAAGCAAAACAAATTGGGTTATCTCTGGCTATATCCTAATCATTTACCAAAATATCCCATAATTTAGCCAAGCCCACACTACCGATATGCTCGATAAAAGACATATTCTTTCTAGTGGCAGATTCTGGCTTTTTAGGGTCAATGACGTAAATAGGCACAAAACTTAGCACATAATTAACTAACCCAGCTGCTGGATATACCTGTAAGGACGTCCCTACTACGACGAAAATATCAGCACTTTCTGCTATTTCAATGGCTTCGTGTATAAGAGGAACATCTTCATGAAACCACACGATATGCGGGCGAAGTTGTGAACCTTTTTCACATTTATCACCCAAATTGATGGGCTTTGTGCCAATATCATAGACCAAATGTTCATCAACTGTCGACCGAGCTTTTGTTAATTCACCATGAAGGTGCAACACATTGGTAGAGCCAGCGCGTTCATGAAGATTATCTACATTCTGAGTAATGATTTGGACGTCGTAGTATTGTTCAAGACGCGCTAAAATTTTATGTCCTTCGTTAGGCTCAACATGGTCTAGCTTAGCCCTTCGTTCATTATAAAAACGCAATACTAATTCTGGGTCTTTTTTAAAGCCTTGTGGCGTGGCTACATCTTCAATGGCATGATTCTCCCAAAGTCCATCCGATGTCCTAAAAGTAGGTATGCCACTTTCAGCTGAAATACCAGCACCAGTAAGGACTACTAATTTCTTTTTTGTAGGGTTCATTTCTATATAAATGATTTATTTTGCTTCTAAATTTTAAAATCAAAAAAAGGTCGCCAATCAGAAATCGACAACCTTTCTTTAAAATATTAGGACTAAATGAGATTCAAAAAGAATAATCACAAATTACTCATTCACTAAATCACTCAATTATTAGATTTACTTCTTCTTCCCTCTAGTTGTAGGTGCAGGAGCTTCCTCGCCTAGTTTGATACAATCTTCCAGCGTTAAATCTTCAGGTTTAGTATCTTTCGGAATTTTGATATTTCGTTTCCCAATCTGAATATAGGGGCCATACATTCCATTTACTACTTTGATTGAATCATTTTCAGGGAATTCTTTCAAGTATTTATTGGCTTCGCTATCACGTTTTTTGATGATAATCTCAATCGCTCTTTCGCCAGTAATTGTGTCGATGCTCTCACCTCTTCCTAATGAATAGAATTTGCCATTATGTTTTACATAAGGCCCAAATCTACCTTTGCCTGTTGTGATAGGCTCTCCTTCAAAACTTCCAATGGCACTTCCAACATCTGCCTGACGCTTTTCCAGAATCAATTCGATGGCTCTTTCTTCTGTTATCGTAAATGGGTCTTCAGTAGGCGGAAGGCTCGTATATTTATCATCATGACGAATATAAGGCCCCATTTTGCCTGCTCCAATTACCATAGGCTTATCTTCAAAGAAACCAACTTCTCGTGGCAGTTTTGGCAATTCCATCAATGCCAAAGCCTCCTCTAAAGTAATGGTTGTTACTAACTGGTCTTTCTTAAGGTTGAAATAAACAGGTTTTTCATCATCTTTGGTTTTAGCTTCGCCCAATTGTACATAAGGGCCAAACTTGCCTAATCTTACCGAAACAGGCTTTCCTGTTTTTGGGTCAATACCCAAATCACGTGTTGAACCTACTGTGTTTCTATCAACACCTTTACTATCTTCAATGGTTTGATGGAAGCCTTGGTAAAAGTTATCAATCATTTTTGACCACTCTACCTTTCCTTTGGCAATCTCATCAAATTCATCTTCCATGTCGGCAGTAAATTTAAAATCAACTACTTCCTTGAAATTTTCGACTAGAAAGTCATTCACTACCATACCTACTGAGGTAGGGAATAGCTTAGCTTTTTCAGTACCAAATGTTTCTTTGCTTATTTTTTCAGAGATTTTGTTCTCTTTCAAAATAATC
Organism: Arcicella sp. GW458-12-2-14-TSB2; assembly: GCF_059423785.1. NCBI lineage: Bacteria > Pseudomonadati > Bacteroidota > Cytophagia > Cytophagales > Flectobacillaceae > Arcicella > Arcicella sp. GW458-12-2-14-TSB2. Next base: position 9,589 of record NZ_JBWKYN010000108.1, read on the forward strand.
TCTTTAAAGCTTCTCTCCTTGCCTTCTCTGTCTTCTTTTACAACGTATTCACGTTTGATAATCGTTGAAATAGTCGGGGCATACGTAGAAGGACGACCCACACCTTTATCTTCTAAGGCTTTTACCAAACTCGCTTCTGTATAACGTGCTGGTGGACGAGAAAAACGCTCAGTAGCTTTTAGCGTATCTAAATTCAGGATTTGCCCAATATTTAAAGGAGGTAACATTTTTGAGTTTTCTTCATCATCCTCATCATCTTTGCCTTCTAAATATACCTTTAAGAATCCATCAAATTTAATAACTTCTCCTTGTGCTATTAGTTCCTCAGACGTAGTAGAAATTCCAACTGTAGCAGTGGTTCTTTCTAATTGTGCATCTGCCATTTGCGAGGCAATAGCACGCTTCCAAATAAGTTCGTACAAACGTCTCTCTTTGGCGTCTCCAGAAACAGTACTTTCAGCAAAATCTGTTGGACGAATAGCTTCGTGAGCTTCCTGTGCAGATTCATCCTTGGTCTTATACTGTCGGGTCTGTACATAATCTACTCCATAGGCATTTGTAATGGCTTCTTTAGCTTTTGCGATTGCTTCTTCTGATAGACTCGTTGAGTCTGTTCTCATATAAGAAATCTTACCTGCTTCGTATAGTTTCTGTGCATACATCATGGTTGATGCCACAGAATATCCTAATTTACGTGAAGCCTCCTGTTGTAAAGTAGAAGTGGTAAAGGGTGCCGTTGGAGATTTTTTAGCAGGTTTTGTTTCTAAGTTCTTAATCTTGAACTCTGCTCCTATGCATTTTGTCAAAAACGCCCTTGCTTGTTCCTCAGTTTCAAAATTTTTGGGTAGTTCTGCCTGTAAAACTCTCCCTCCTGCTAATGGGAACTGTGCTATAATTTTGTAAGAAGATTTTGAATCAAAAGTTTCAATATCTCTTTCGCGTTCTACAATAATCCTAACTGCTACAGATTGTACTCTACCTGCAGAAAGCCCCTTTTTCACTTTAGACCATAGCACGGGTGAAAGTTCAAAACCTATCAGACGATCGAGCACACGGCGTGCTTGCTGAGCATTCACTAAATCAACGTCAATAGTTCTTGGGTTTTGAATAGCGTTTTGAATAGCCTTCTTGGTGATTTCTCTAAAGACAATTCTATTCGTATTATCAGCTAGCCCCAAGGCTTCTTTTAAATGCCATGAAATAGACTCTCCCTCACGGTCATCATCGGTTGCTAGCCATACTACATCAGCAGATTTAGCGGCAGACTTTAGTTCGTTGACAACTTTTATTTTCTCAGGAGATATTATATAAGTAGGCTTGAAACCATTTTTAATATCGATGGCGTCGTTTTCTTTAGGTAAATCTCTAACATGACCGAACGAGGATTTTACCGTAAAATCTTTTCCTAAATATCCCTCAATGGTCTTTGCCTTTGCTGGAGACTCTACTATTACTAAGTTTTTCGACATTAATTATTTTGATTGGTGGAGTAAACAATCGAAATTATTTACAAAATATTTATGCTTTAGAGGCTAAAATCCATTAGTTTGATGCCCACTTGGGTATAAAATGCCTGAAAAAGACCTCTACGTTTTATATTTTGTCAAATATATAAACTTCATTTCAAAATGTAGTCCATTTTTTTGATAACAGTAATAAATTTGCAGAATTCTATTATTTATTCTAAATGAAAATTAGCCATCAACCTATATTAATTTGCCAGATTATATGAAGAAGCTGTTTAAACTTTCCCTTTCGGATTAAACTAAGTCTTTTAAAATAGCTTGTTCCAAAATTTACACAATGTAGCGATGCTATGCTTCGCAAATTTTGAAAAAAACAATTCAAAAATACAATACTTTCACCTCAGAATCCGAAAGTTTAAACCGCTTCTAAATAAATCTTAGAGTGCTTCAAAAATACGCTCTCTTTTATATAAACAACAAAAAAGCCTGAGTGTTTGCTCAGGCTTTTTTAATATATGTTATGCTATTATTTCACCAACTTAATGTGTGATGGAGCAAATTTAGTCAAATTGATACCATCAACTGCTTTTACATACTCTTCGATAGTAGGCGTTCTACCAAGAACTGTAGAAAGAACTACCACTGGTGTTGATGAAAGCAAAGATTCGCCTTTTTTAGCATCTGTATCTTCCACAACTCGACCTTGGAATAAACGAGTAGAGGTTGCCATTACGGTATCACCTTTTGCAGCCTTCTCTTGGTTACCCATACAAAGGTTACACCCTGGACGCTCTAAGTATAACATTTTTTCGTATGTTGTACGTGCAGCTGCTTTAGGTGCATTATCATCAAATTCAAAACCTGAGTATTTTTGTAATACTTCCCAGTCGCCTTCCGCTTTCAATTCATCAACAATGTTATAAGTTGGCGGTGCTACTACAAGTGGTGCTTTAAATTCAACTTTACCATTTTGTGCTTCAATGTTTTTAAGCATTTGTGCCAAAATTTTCATATCACCCTTGTGAACCATACAAGAACCAATAAATCCAAGATCTACTTTTTTATCGCCACCATAGTAAGACAACGGTCTGATAGTATCATGGGTATATCTTTTTGAAACATCGGCATTGTTTACGTCTGGGTCAGCAATCATTGGTTCAGCAATTAGGTCTAAGTCAACTACTACCTCAGCGTAATATTTAGCGTTAGCATCAGGTCTAAGCGCTGGTTTTTCACCAGATTGAATTTCAGCAATTCTCTTATTAGCCTTATCAATCAATCCCTGAAGCACTTGGTTTTTGTTGTCCATGCCCTTGTCAATCATGATTTGGATTCTGCTTTTAGCAATCTCCAATGACTCTATTAAAGTAGCATCTTCAGAAATACAGATAGATGCTTTTGCTTTCATTTCCGCTGACCAGTCTGTAAATGTAAAGGCTTGGTCGGCAGTAAGTGTACCAATATGCACCTCAATAATTCTACCTTGGAACACGTTTTCTCCACCAAATTGTTGAAGCATTTGTGCTTGAGTAGCATGTACTACATCACGGAAATCCATATATTCCTTCATGTCACCTTTAAAAGTAACTTTTACAGAATCAGGAATTGGCATAGACGCCTCGCCTGTAGCAAGTGCCAATGCCACTGTACCAGAGTCAGCACCAAAGGCTACACCCTTAGACATACGAGTGTGCGAGTCACCACCAATGATGATAGCCCAGTCATCTACCGTGATGTCATTCAATACTTTGTGAATTACATCGGTCATTGCGTGATAAACCCCTTTAGGATCACGAGCAGTAATCAAACCGAAGTCGTTCATGAACCTCATCAATTTTGGAATGTTCGCCTGAGCTTTTTTATCCCAAACAGAAGCCGTATGACAACCTGATTGATAAGCACCATCAACCGTCGTAGAAATAGTAGTTGCAGCCATTGATTCTAATTCTTGGGCTGTCATCAAACCAGTAGTATCTTGCGAGCCTACGATATTTACTAATACACGAACATCTGAGCCTGCATGTAAAACTTTACCTGGCGTAGCACCTACTGCGTTTTTATTGAAGATTTTTTCTACCGCTGTAAGGCCTTGTCCTTCATTAGAAACTTCTTTTGAAGGAGCATATACTGGAGCAATTGCAATACCTAAAAGTTCAGAAGCAAATGTTTGGATTTTTTTACCAAATACGATAGCATAAGACCCCCCTGCTTTGATAAATTCTATTTTTTGAGGAGTAAACGCCTTAGAAATATCAATCAGCTCTATATCGCCATTGTATAATTTCTTCGTTTTTGTATTAATCGTAAGTACGGTACCTGTTTCTACAGAATACACCTGCTCAAGTATCGGCTCGTTATTTTCATCACGAATAATTTTACCCGCTTCATCTACTTTTTTAACCCAGTTTTTAAGGTCAATTCCGATACCGCCCGTTACATCTACTGTAGTAAGGAAAATTGGAGAAATACCATTCGTACCACCAACAATTGGAGCAAAGTTCACGAAAGGAACATAAGGACTTGCTTGCTTGCCCGTCCAAAGTGCCACATTATTTACTCCTGACATTCTTGATGAACCTACACCCATTGTTCCCTTTTCTGCAATTAACATCACAGATTTATCAGGGTGTTGCGCTTTCAATGCTTCGATTTCAGCTTGAGCAGCAGGAGAAATCATACATTTTCCGTGCAATTCACGGTCAGAACGTGAATGAGCTTGGTTTCCCGGAGAAAGTAAATCTGTTGAAATATCGCCTTCACCTGCGATAAAGGTAACCACTTTAATTTCTTCAGGTATTTCTGGAAGTTTCGTGAAAAATTCTGCTTTAGCATAACTCTCAAGAATGTCTTTTGCTGTTGCATTGCCACTTAGGAAGGCATTTTTCAAACGACTCAAGTCTAAATCGTATAAATAAACTTGCGTTTTCAATACGTCACCTGCCTGTTTTGCAATAGCAGCGTCATCTCCTAAAGCCAAATCTAATAATACTTCAATCGAGGTACCACCCTTCATGTGTGATAACAATTCGAAAGCAAAATCAGGCGAAATTTCTTTTACAACAGACTGACCAAGTATAATCTCTTTTAAAAACTTAGCCTTTACACCTGCCGCAGGAGTAGTTCCTGGCAAAGTGTTATAAATAAAAAACTGAAGTGAATAAGGACGGTGCTCGTTGCCCAAATCTTTAATTTGTTCAATGATTTCGCTTACCAATTCAGCACTATCAATTGGCTTAGGATGAAGTCCTTGCGTTTTTCTTTCTTCGATTTCTTTAAGGTAATCGTTATAAAAATTCATATTGTATTATTTACAGTTATTATGGTATTTTTACGTGTATATTTTTATATCAGTAAACTTCTTCTTAGAATTTAAATTAAGTTTTTCTGTGAATTAGTTGTCTTACAAATTTATAAAAAGCAACTTCGATTTAAAAATTTTTTATCGAATAGACGTTTTTAACATATATTTTCTTTGTTTTGTGTTATTTTTAATTGTGTTATTCTATCATTGAACAAGCAAGCATGATTTTTTTATTAATTCCCAATTAACAATAAAACCTTATAACATTAAAAAATGTATTTTTAACGATATAAGTACGCCCACAGACTGCAAAGAACTTAAAATACCTGAAATTTGTTATCTCTATACATTAAGAATGGAAAATAGTAATTAGATTTATGGATAAATCTTTATTCTTTAAATCTTATAATTTCGTGAACTCTTAACTAAAAACATATTATGGCTTTTGACATTGAAATGATTAAAGCAGTTTACGATCGTATGCCAGCCCGTGTGGAGGCAGCTCGTAAACTTGTCGGCAGACCCCTTACCTTAACAGAAAAAATTCTTTACTCTCACTTGTGGGAAGGTACTCCAACAAGTACGTTTGAGAGAGGTGCTTCTTATGTTGATTTTGCACCAGACCGTGTAGCGATGCAGGATGCTACAGCTCAAATGGCTCTTTTACAATTTATGCAGGCTGGTCGTCCGAAAGTAGCTGTTCCTTCTACTGTTCACTGCGACCACTTAATCGAAGCTAAAGTAGAATCGAAAATTGACCTTTCGGTTGCGGTTGATAAAAACAAAGAGGTTTACGATTTTCTCTCATCTGTTTCAGATAAATATGGCTTAGGCTTCTGGAAACCAGGTGCTGGTATTATTCACCAAGTAGTATTAGAAAACTATGCTTTCCCAGGTGGTATGATGATTGGAACTGACTCTCATACAGTAAATGCTGGTGGGTTAGGTATGATTGCCATTGGTGTGGGCGGTGCAGATGCTTGCGACGTAATGGCTGGTTTAGCTTGGGAGTTGAAATTCCCTAAACTTATTGGGGTTAAATTAACTGGTAAATTAAACGGTTGGACTGCTCCAAAAGACGTAATCTTAAAAGTAGCAGGTATCCTCACTGTAAAAGGAGGTACTGGCTGTGTCGTTGAATATTTCGGCGAAGGTGTTACTTCAATGTCATGTACAGGAAAAGGGACTATCGCCAACATGGGTGCTGAAATTGGTGCAACTACTTCTACTTTCGGTTATGACGAATCGATGGCTCGTTATTTAGCTTCTACAGGGCGTGCTGAGGTAGCTGCTTTGGCCGATGCTATTAAAGAACATTTGACTGCTGACCCAGAAGTATATGCTGACCCAGCTTCTTATTTCGACCAAGTTATCGAAATCGACTTAGATACATTAGAACCACATTTGAACGGTCCTTTCACACCAGATTTAGCAACGCCTATCTCTAAAATGAAAGAATTAGCAGAGAAAAACGGCTGGCCAACTAAAATAGAAGTAGGTTTGATTGGTTCATGTACAAACTCATCTTACGAAGATATTTCGCGTGCGGCATCTTTAGCGAAACAAGTGGCTGCCAAAGGCTTAAAAACAAAATCAGAATACACTATCACACCGGGTTCTGAATTAGTACGCTATACAATCGAACGTGATGGATTCATCGAAACTTTCAATGAAATCGGAGGTAAAGTATTCTCTAATGCTTGTGGACCATGTATTGGTCAGTGGGCTCGTGCAGGTGCTGAAAAAGCTGAGAAAAACACCATCGTTCACTCTTTCAACCGTAACTTCGCTAAACGTGCTGATGGTAACCCTAATACGTACGCCTTCGTTGGTTCTCCTGAATTAGTAACGGCTTTGGCAATTGCTGGGGATTTGACATTCAACCCTCTCACAGATTTCTTAACAAACGAAGCTGGAGAATTAGTAAAATTAGATGCACCATCAGGTGATGAATTACCTAAAAGAGGATTTGCAGTAGAAGATGCTGGTTATCAAGCACCTGCTGAAGACGGCTCTTCTGTACAAGTGAAGGTTTCTCCAACATCTGATCGTCTTCAATTATTAGATCCATTTACAGCTTGGGAAGGCACTGACTTATTTGGCTTGAAATTATTGATTAAAGCAAAAGGAAAGTGTACCACTGACCATATTTCTATGGCTGGACCTTGGTTGAAATATCGTGGACACTTAGATAATATCTCAAACAATATGTTGATTGGGGCATTGAACTTCGCTAACGAGAAGACAGACAATGTTAAAAACCAATTAACAGGTCAATACGGGCCAGTTCCTGCAACACAACGTGCCTATAAAGCGGCAGGTATCGGAACAATCGTAGTGGGTGATTCAAACTATGGAGAAGGTTCTTCACGTGAGCACGCTGCGATGGAGCCGCGTCACTTAGGTGTTCGTGTAGTATTAGTAAAATCTTTCGCACGTATTCACGAAACTAACTTGAAAAAACAAGGTATGTTGGCAATTACATTTGCGAATGAAGCAGACTACGATTTGATTCAAGAAGACGATACAATAAATGTGCTTGGTTTAACTTCATTTGCTCCGGGTAAGCCATTGCAAGTTGTTTTAAACCATAGTGACGGTTCAACTGATACTATTGTAGTAAACCATTCTTATAATGATCAACAAATTGAATGGTTTAAAGCAGGTGGTGCATTGAATATCATTCGTGCTAATGTAGCTAAGTAATTTATTAGGTATAGGTATATCAGCCTCTTCCCCAACCCCTTCTCCTTCAGAGAAGGGGCTTTTTTTCTACTAAATTACCTTTTTTATCTTCCTCATTAAACTGACAGCATTTCTATAAATTCATTCTCGGTGATTATTTTAATTTTACAGCCTATAGCAACTAATTGCTCTGCCATGCTAATTTTTGAAGATTTATATCCTTGGCTGACTCTATAAACATCTGATTGTCCTATTACAACATAATCCGTTTTATTGCTTACACCACTTGAACAGCTTCCTCCTAGTCTTTTTATTAAGGCTTGGGCGTCTTTTCTTACAAAATACTCTAATGTTCCAGTAAACACTACCTCTTTACCATTAAAAGCATTGGAGTGGCTCTCATTAATAGCTATTTCAAGGGTTTTCTTTTTCTTTGAAACTCCTGTGGAACGTTTCTTAGCCTGATTATTAGCCTTGAATAGGTATATTTCTTCGATACTTGTTAACGATAACTCATCCAACACTTTAAGGACTAAATGAGCGCATGCTTCCGCATCCTCTAAAGCATTATGATGGTTGAATCTATAATTTTCAAGTTTAGAGGCTACCAAATAACTCAATCCGTAACCTATTTCTCCCTGCCAAGCCATTCTTGATAAGGCAATCGAGCACATGGGCGTAAACTGAGCAGTTTGTATATTATAATGCGAGCAGACGCTATTTAATACACCAAAATCAAAACTTGCATTGTGTGCAATGACTACTTGATTATCCAAAAGAGGTTTCAGTTCATGCCAAATCTCCTTAAAAGTTGGTTTATCTACTAAATCCTTCAATTCGATTTTGTGGACTTGATTTTGGTAAAAGCCCATTTCAAAGGGAGTAGGTTTTATCATCCATTCTTTTCTCTCAACGATATTTCCATTTTCAACCCTTACAAGTCCCAAAGCACAAGCACTTCCTTTAAAATTATTAGCGGTTTCAAAATCAATTGCAACAAAATTCATCTTGATAATTTTTATGGTTGAGTGGTGATATACTGGCTAACTTTTAATCTACCAACGATGTTAATATTTTACCAAATTTATTAGAATTAACATTACGTAAAAAGTCTCAGATTATTATATGTTGACAAATGATAATGAAATACCCCACTTTGAGAAGCAATTAGTGCAAATTGAGCAACATCCTAACCTCATAAAAGTACCAAAGATGGCTAAGTATGGCTTGGAATAAATGTGGATGACTTTCGACAAGGAGCTATACTTTTTTGATAGGATTACTCCTTTTAATATGCTTTATAGCATGGTAATAGTTTTTGAGGCATGAATGATCAATTATAACGTTTTAAAATAATGGAATTAGAAGTTCTTTTAAGAAAATATATTTCAAACGATAGTTATACTAGTCGGGACATTCCTGCTAGTCATAGATTGTATATAATAGATTTATATATTAAAGATCTGAAAAACTATTTGAAAGAGTTACATGAGTTGATTATTAATCAAACTGAAAATGATGAAAATAAAGCTCACCATTTAGGTTTATTAACAGGCTTAGTAGAGCGAATAATTGTCGAGTTGAATAATGAAAATAATATTGTAAATGAATTGAGTCAAATTGACCACACTGGAGAAGCTAACTTACGCTAATTGTGTCAGAAAAAATCTTTTTATACCAATATAACCATCTTAAAAAATTCTAACTGCCATTGATTGAGCCTTTGATGGCTCAAAAAACTGTAAAAAGCCCTCAAATATTATCTGGGGGCTTTCTTATAACAAAACAAAACCACAAGAAACCAAACTTGTGGTTCACAAAGATATTGAATATTTCTTATAAAAGGGAGATAAAGAGCATAGTTCCATTATTGTGGAGAATTGAATCAGTACAGTACCATACAAAATATAGAAAGCTTAATAATTATTCTCTATTAAGTTTTTAAAAACTTAATAGAGAATAATTTGGGACGAATATGAGCAGTAGTTTTTTCAATAGAAAATAAAGGTTTTATAGCTAATTTGAAGTAATGTATTCGTTATTATAAAGACAATATAAGCTAACACTTAAATGGTTTATCCAAAATTAAGCAAGCTAGGTTATGTAACAATACTATAGATTATAGTATGTAAAATTTAGCCATGAATAGAAGAATTTATAAATATTATGATTTTCAGTTAAACAAATTCATTAAACGTCAAGTTAGCAAAGTACGCTTTTAAAATAATCCCTTATAAAAGATAAATTGAATTATGAAGCTGTTAAAGGAATTGAGTTTTAGAATAACCTATCATGCCAAGGTTGAATAAGCTTCTACAGTTTTGTAATAGCCTATTCATTACAAAGGCAAAATCTCACAATTAAAGCCATGAAATCATGATAAAAAAATTAGCTACTAATACTTTTGATATTGTCATGAATGAAGAGGAAATAGAATCAAACGTATATAGAAGAAGAATAACTTCTAACATCCGTTTAGATTCAAATCCTAAAGAATATAAATTAGAATTTCTTTGTGAATATTCTGAATTATGGCATATCTATTCTAATCCCAACAATGAATTTAAAATTTGGGATGATAGCAATGAACATTTAGGTTATAAAGAAAGCAAAAAGAAATCTCTTAAATTATCATTAATAAAAAATAGTAAAGAGGATAAATC
>NZ_JBWKYN010000109.1:0-19563 GCF_059423785.1 Arcicella sp. GW458-12-2-14-TSB2
GTCCTTATTTTATTTTTAAGTATTTCCTAAATTTATTTTAAATTTAAAGAAGATTAAGTGAGTATATTTCTCTATTATTTCACGATACTATACTTAATCCCTCTTCAAAAAAATAGCCCCGATTCAAGAATCGAGGCTAGTAATACTAAGGTATAAATTTGGGGTTAGGCTACTGTTCCTCCATCCCAAACTTTTTTACTAGGTTGAACAAAAGCCAAAGAACCATCTTTGTCTTCTGCCATCAGAATCATTCCTTCAGATTCCATCCCCATCATTTTTCTAGGGGCAAGGTTTGCCAAAAAGCTCACTTGCTGACCAATGATGTTTTCTGGTTGAAAATGTTCACCGATACCACTCAAAATAGTTCTTTGCTTAATACCATCTTCAATTTTCAATTTCAATAACTTTTTACTTTTAGCTACTTTCTCTGCTTCAATGATAGTGCCGATACGAATATCCATTTTGGCAAAATCATCATATTGAATTTCCTCTTTCAAGGGTGTTACTTCTTTACCTGCTAAAAGATTCAGTTGTTTAGCATCTTCTAATTTTTGCACTTGTGCTGCTACCGTAGCATCTTCTACTTTCTCAAACAAAAGACCTACGTTTGTTACAGCTTGTCCTTCCGCCAATAAATCTGCACGCCCAGCTTCACTCCAACCGAAGGCTCCAGTATTTAAAATCGTACGAATTTTTTCAGCAGTGAATGGCAAGAAAGGCTCAGCTACAATAGAAAGATTGGCCGCAATCTGCAAACCAATATTTAGGATAGTACCAGTACGTTCAACATCAGTTTTAATTACTTTCCAAGGTTCTGTATCTGCCAAGTATTTGTTTCCTAAACGCGCTACATCCATCATCAGAGCCAAAGCCTCACGGAAACGATAATTAGCGATAGAATCACCAATCTTTGCAGGCATATCTGCTAAAGTAGCTAATACTTGTTTATCGTAATCGTTCAACGCTCCTTGCTTGGGTACTTTACCTTCAAAATTCTTTTCGGTAAGTACTACTGCACGGTTGATGAAGTTCCCAAAAATACCTACTAATTCAGAATTATTACGAATTTGGAAATCGCTCCAAGTAAAATCTGAATCTTTAGTTTCTGGTGCAGACGCCGCCAAAACATAACGTAGAATATCTTGTTTACCTTCAAACTCACGCAAATATTCATGTAACCAAACTGCCCAGTTGCGTGATGTCGATATTTTATCACCTTCCAGATTCATAAATTCATTCGCAGGTACATTGTCTGCTAAAATAAATCTACCATCAGCCATACACATAGCAGGGAAAATCAAACAGTGGAAAACGATATTATCTTTCCCGATGAAATGCACTAAGCGAGTATCTTCGTCTTTCCAATATTTCTCCCAATCTTCAGTCAATTCTTTGGTCATGGAAATATAACCTATCGGAGCATCAAACCAAACGTACATTACTTTACCTTCGGTATCGGGCAGAGGTACTTTAATGCCCCAATCCAAATCACGCGTCATGGCACGTGGCTTTAAACCATCATTTAACCACGACTTTACTTGTCCCATTACGTTGGTTTTCCATTCTGGATGACTTTCAACATACTTTTCTAAAGCAGGTTGCATAACATCTAAAGGCAAATACCAGTTTTTTGTTTCTTTCATGACGGGTTTTTCACCACTTAATGCCGAACGAGGATTGATTAATTCTGTAGGTGAAAGCGTTGAACCGCAACGTTCACATTGGTCACCATAAGCATTTTCATTTCCACATTTAGGACAAGTACCAATGATATAACGATCAGCCAAGAAAGTCTGTGCTTTTTCATCATAATACTGTTCTGTAGTTTCCTCCACGAACTGCCCTTTATCATAGATATTTTTAAAAATATCTTGCGACATATCATGGTGTACTTTGTTGGAAGTTCTAGAATAAATATCAAACGAAATCCCAAATTCTTCAAAAGAATCTTTGATGATTCCATAGTATTTATCTACTACTTCCTGAGGGGTAACACCTTCTTTTTTGGCTTTAATCGTAATGGGTACTCCATGTTCGTCTGTTCCTGAGATAAACTTTACGTCTTGTCCAGTAGCACGTAAATAACGTACATAAATATCTGCTGGCAGATAGCAACCAGCGATGTGTCCGATATGAATAGGGCCGTTAGCATAAATCAAGGCTGCTGTAACGGTGGTTCTTTTGAATGGTTTGCTCATAAAATTTGTATCGAGTGAACTAAAACGTTCATTGCCGTTTTATAATATTATAAAACTTTAAATAAGAGTAATTGCAAAAATAGCTTGTTTGCTAAATAGTATTTTTCTTTAGAAAGACCTTACTTTTCTTCACTAGGCGTGCCCGTCAGACACAAGAAAAGTAACCGAAACGGTGGACTTCAAAAGAAATTAAAGAAATTTCAATCGCATTGGCGAACAAACTCACTTCGCTCAAACAGCAGAATTTCATCAAATGCTAACGCCAGATTAATCTAAAACATTGGTTTATAGATTTTTAAAAAATAAACGTACAATAAATATCTATATTTATCATTTAAGTTCGCAAAGTTATAAAAATAGCAATGGGCGTACTAATTTTAGCGAGCGGATTTTGGATGTGAATAAGAGCTTTCGCGCTTCAGCTATCAGCTATCATTTCAAATCGATTTGCAAAAATAAATCCGATTGTTAAAAGCCAAGGCTAATAACAATCGGATTAGTAATAATCTATGATAAATAAAATTGGATAATATACTCTCTATTATTGTTTTCTATTCAAAAACCTAAACGGCAAATCCGACATCTGGAACCCAATATCCGAAAGCTATTTTACACTCAAAAAGCCTTTAGCATAATTTACTTTTAGTTTATCAAGGCGTTCAACGTGTGTTTTCAAACGTTTTGTAAAGTCAGCATAATTTTTTGAAGCACTTGGCGACCATGCTACTTCTGCTACAGCGCAAGCTCTTGGGAAAACCATATATTCAATATAATTAGATGTTTCCATGTACTCCGTCCAAACGTTTGCCTGAATACCCAAAATAAACTTTTGCTGTTCGGCAGTCAGTTCTTTTGGTGCTGGTTCATAACTATATACTTTTTCTAATGGCAAGAAACCACCAATCGCTAATGGCTCTGTTTTAGGGTCAGCCTGATAATGATCTAAGTATAAATAAGAACCAGGCGTCATAATTACATCATGATTTTCTTTTGCAGCAGCAATTCCCCCTTCTTCGCCTCTCCAAGACATTACTGTAGCATTTGGCGACAAACCACCTTCCAGAATTTCATCCCAACCAATCATCTTTCTACCTTTTGAAGTAATGAATTTATCAATTCTGCGGATGAAATAACTTTGTAATTCATGCTCATCTTTCAAGCCTTCACGTTTCATTAAATCCTGACAAAAGCGACTCACTTTCCATTGTTCTTTTGGGCATTCATCACCCCCGATGTGAATATACTGACCAGGGAAGAGTGCCATTACTTCTGTAAGCACATTTTCTAAGAAAGTAAAAGTTTCTTCTCTTGGTGCAAAAACATCTTCAGAAACACCCCAAGTGGTGTGTACCTGATAAATTTTATCTGGGTTACAGCCTAATTCTGGATAAGCAGCCAAAGCAGCTTGTGCATGACCCGGCATTTCAATTTCAGGCACTATGTTAACATACTTCGTTTTGGCATAAGCTACTACTTCTTTTATTTCATCTTGTGTGTAAAACCCGCCATAAGGTTTGCCATCATATTTACCAGAACCATAACGGCCCACTAACGTTTGTTTTCTAATCGAACCAATTTGTGTTAATTTAGGGTATTTTTTTATTTCAATTCTCCAACCTTGGTCTTCTGTTAAGTGCCAGTGGAATGTATTGAATTTGTGCAAAGCAATTAAATCAATGTATTTTTTCACAAAAGAAACAGGGAAAAAATGACGACCTACGTCTAAATGCAACCCACGATAAACATAACGTGGAGCATCTTCAATTGTACAGTTTGGAACGGTTAATTTTATTCCTTCAACCTTTGCTTCACTGAACACTTGTGTTGGTAATAATTGTAATAAAGTTTGTACACCATAAAATGCACCTTTAGCTGTTTTTGCTGCAATGATTACCTGTTTCGAGCTAGCCTTTAAAGTATATGCTTCATCCCCTAATTGGGCATTTTTTACAAATTGAATAGCCGAGCTAGCTAACCCATTTTCTTTAATAACTACTTTCTTATTAGAACCAGCCACCAAATTCAATTGCTCATTCAAGAAATTAGCGACATCTTTGAATTCAGAAGTTGAAACAATACTTGTATTTTTGCCTACTACAAACTCTCCTGTTTGAGGAATTAGTTTTTGAGGAACAGGAATGATATTGTACTGATTTTGGGCAAAAGTCGTCAATGAGAAAGTCAAAAGCGACAGATAAATAAAGAGTTTTTTCATTATTAAATTTTATGAGTAAATATTAAAAACCATATTTCCTTTCAAAAGTAAAGTAAAAAATGACAAAAATAAAAGTTCTTATAGGCTAATTGGTTAATTATTTTATTGAAAAAGCAATATATTTCCGACTTAATGAAAAATATTACATTTTTAATCCTTTCTATTAGCTGTTGACTTAAGTCACCAGCTAATAGAAAGGATTTTTTAAATTTTAAATAGCTCTCCTAAAAAGACCGCAAACGATAGTTTTTGTAAATTTGTGCATGAAAACTATCACAACACTCCTGCATTATAAACCTTTGTCCATTATCTGGACAATCATCATTTTAATACTTTGCTCTTTACCAAGTAAAAACATTCCGACAGATGTTGTCATGGTAAACGATAAAGCGAATCATTTCATCGCTTTTGCTGGGTTTACTTTTCTTTGGCTTTTTCATAGCAAACAAGCGTGGAAAATTATTCTTTTAGGATTTCTTTATGGAATTCTAATTGAGTTTTGGCAAGCTATTTTACCAAAAGAATTTAATAGAAGTTTTGATTGGTTTGATACGGTAGCTGATGGAATTGGCGGAATTATTGGATATTTTATTTGGCTGATTTTCAATAAATTAAGTACAATAAAATGATATATTTGAAGAATATTGATTTTTTTTTGAATTTAACTAAGGGTATCTACCCTTTTTTTTGTCTATGCTCTTAATTGAATTATTTTAATAGAATATTATACAATTAAAATACATTTCATCAACAATCTCAAGGAAATTTCCTTTTAAAATTATGCTAGAAAATATATCATCTGAATCAACAAATAATTTTCTCAAAACTCAGGCTTTTCAAGCACCTGAGACTGGGAAAATTATGGATGATGAATTCTTTATCAAACAAACTTTCAACCAAGACCCTAAAAAGGGGTTTGAGTTGTTATACAATCGTTATTATAAGCCTCTTTGTAGTCATGCTGTAAGGTTTGTTTATTCAAAAGATGTGGCGGAAGATATTATTGCAGAAATCTTTTACAACATCTGGAAAAACCAAGTTTTCTTACACATCACTACTTCTTTCCGTGCCTATTTGTTTACAGCCGTTAGAAATCGCTGTTTTTTATATTTACAACAAGAACAAGGCAATAAATCTTTTGCCTTTGATAATTCCGATTTACAGTTTCCAGAGTCGAACGTCTCGCCAGACCAAATGCTCTTTTATGATGACTTGCAAAAACAAATTGAGCAAGCCATCGCCCAATTACCGCCACAATGCCAAAAAGTATTTTTGATGAACCGTTTTGAAGGCAAAAAGTATAAAGAAATTGCTGATGAACTACAATTGGCTACGAAGACCATTGAGGCACATATCAACAAAGCACTTGTACATTTAAGAGATGTTGTCCTGAATAATCCTTCTTTATTCGGACTGATTCTGACATTTTTTATCTAAGAGCCTCAAACACTACCTTACAAATCATCAACGATATGACGACGCTTAGCAAAAATATTTTATTTGAACACTTCGCAGGAAGAACAAGCCCCTTGCAAAAGAAAATGATTGCAGATTGGCTTAACAATCCTGAAAATAAAGAGGTGTATTATAAATGGTTAGAAGAATACGAAAACGAATACCCACAAATACTGGCTGATAAAGACAAGGCTAAGGCATTTTTTTTTCAAAAAATATATAGTGAATCAGACATTGATGTTCAAGAAGCTCTAGAAAGCCAGTACGATTCGATAGAAGAAAAAAGTATTTGGCAAAGGGCTTGGTTTAAATGGGCAAGTGCTGCCGTGATTTTAATGTTTTCGGGCTTGACTTTATATTTCCAACGTGACCATCTGATTTATCAAGAGTATCGTACTGCTTATGGTGAAACGCAATCTATTAGTTTGCCTGATGGCAGTAATGTTACATTAAATGCTAATTCAACTTTAAAACTAAAGCGATTCGGCTTTGGCAATGAGGCTATCAGAGAAGTTTTTTTAGACGGTGAAGCTGAGTTTTCGGTAAAACATACTATTAATAATCAGAAGTTTATCGTAAGGACTTCTCAAAAATTAGAAGTAGAGGTACTAGGTACAGAATTTAGTGTTTTTGCTAGGAATCGTGGTTCAAAAGTAGTTTTGAGCAAAGGTAAAGTAAAGGTAAATTTTTTGAATGGCACTGAAAAACGTTATATCATGATGAAGCCAGGCGACTTGGTGTCATTAGATAAAATGGGGAAGTCGGAAATCAAGGCTGTAAAAAATGTCAATTCTTATACTGCTTGGAAAGTTCACCGCTTTGTTTTTGATGATACTTCTTTGGAGGAAATCTCTTATCAAATCGCTGAAATGTTTGGTGTACAAATTAAAATGAACTCGCAAGAATTAGCGAATCGTACGGTAACAGGCACTTTTAGTGCGGACAAGGCGGATGATTTAATCTCTATTCTACAAGAATTACTCAATTTACAATATCAGAAAAATAGCGACGGAACGGTGGTGCTTTCTGAGATTTATGAGTAAGGGGAGACTTTAGGACTGGAAGATTTTAAGACATAAGATTTTTAGACTTTAGACGCTAGACTTAGGACTGGAGGACTTTAGGACTGGAGGATTTTAGACTAGAGGACTTTAAGATATAAAAGATATTTTATAAAAATCAGCGAAAATCGGCGTATTAAATCTCCATAAATCAGCGGGTAAAAAAAGACAAAAGATTTAAAAGAATTTTAAAAGAACATAAACAAAAATCAAAATTATTGAATTGTGGATTAGATAAAAAAACAATCACTAAATCACAACTCACTCATTCACAACTAAAAAACAGTCTTACAAAAGTAATTTCCATTAACCAACATTTTTAAAAACACATGAAAAAACGAGTATTTCGATTAGTGATAATCGGAGGAATGGTAACTGCATTTAGTTACCTACCCCATCCGTTATCTGCGCAAGCTTTGGCATATGCCCAAAACAAGCCTAAAGTTGAAAGAAGCCCTGAGACTTCGTCAACAATGAAACTACGTGATGCTATTCTTTCTCTAAAGAATCAATTTAATGTTGATATTCTTTTTGAAGAAAAAACACTTTCGGGCATTTCCGTTCTGCAAGAAAATGTACGTACTAGTAAAAGTCTGGAGCAGTCATTGGAAGCTTTATTAGCACCAAATGGTTTAGCTTTCAAGAAAGTTCGCAAAAATACTTACTTGATTTTTGGAAAAAAGTCAGAGGGCAGTACGCAGACAAAAATCGCTTCAAATGAAAAAAATCTATCTTCCAATATGGAAGGGAATGATTTAAAAGAGAACAATTCCATTTCAGAAGTAAACCTATCTGCTACAGCCGAACAAACAGTTACAGGCAAAGTAGCAGATGACAAAGGTAGTCCGCTTCCAGGAGCATCTGTGGCCATTAAAGGTACAACCAGAGGTGTAACCACTAATACGAATGGAGAGTTTAGTATCACCGTTCCAAACGAGCAAGCTGTTTTGGTAGTAAGTTTTATCGGTTTTTTACCCCAAGAAATCACCGTTGGCAACAAAACCGCTATCAATGTTACCTTGAAAGAAGACTTAAAAACATTGACAGAAGTAGTGGTAGTGGGTTATGGTAGTCAAAAGAAAAAGGATTTAACAGGTTCAATCACCAGCATTACTTCCGCTGATTTTGTAAAAGGGAACATTGCTACTCCTGAACAATTAATTACAGGTAAATTGGCAGGTGTACAAATTACATCCAACGGTGGAGCACCCGGTTCAGCCAGTCAGATTCGTATTCGTGGAGGTTCCTCTCTAAGTGCTAGTAACGACCCATTGATTGTAATTGATGGAGTACCGTTAGACAATGCCGAAGTAAAAGGTTCAGCCAACCCATTGAGTTTTATCAATCCAAACGATATTGAATCATTCAACGTATTGAAAGATGCGTCAGCTACTGCTATTTATGGTTCACGTGCTTCAAACGGTGTAATTATCATTACTACCAAAAAGGGAACGAAGAAAGATAAATTCAATGTGAATTTCAGTTCGATGTTCTCGGCGGGGGTAAAAACTAAAAATGTAGACGTACTTACTGCCGATCAGTTCAGAGAAGTGGTGAATGCCCGAGGTACGGAATCTCAGAAAGCTTTACTAGGAACAGCCAATACTAACTGGCAAGATTTAATCTATCGCACTGCATTAAGCAACGATAATAATTTAAGTATTACAGGTGTTTTGAAAGACATTCCTTACCGAGTATCAGTTGGTCATACCAACCAAAACGGTATTTTATTGACTTCTGGTTTAGAAAGAACATCTGGTTCATTTGGTATCAGCCCGATGTTGTTCAACAATAGTTTGAAAATCGATGTAAACGTAAAAGCCTCTTCAACAAAAAGCAATTTCGCTGATGAAGGTGCAATTGGTTCAGCCATTGGTTTTGACCCAACACAACCTGCTTATGTTGAAAATCAAAAGTACGGTGGCTATTTTAACTGGTTAGAAAGCAATGGTAATATTGTGTCGTTGGCACCTTCTAACCCATTGTCTTTATTAAATTTAAAAAGTAATAAAGCTACGGTAAATCGTATCATTGCCAACATCCAGTTTGACTATAAATTCCCATTCTTACCAGCATTAAAAGCTAACTGGAACTTAGGCTTAGACCGCTCGAATACGGATGGTAAAGAATCTGCATCAAACTTGGTGTCAGCCAACTTATATACTAACAGAGGTTCGACAGGATATTATACGCAGAGTCGTAATAATTTCACTAACCAGTTTTATTTAAACTATGTGAAAGAGTTTACAAACCAGACTGTCAACGTAATGGCAGGGGTTGAAAACCAAGGTTTTGTAAGAGAAGAAGAAAATGGTACAACATTCGGAAACCCTGATGTAACAAGCACGAAATCATATTTCAAAACGGATTATGCCTTGTTATCATACTTCGGTCGTTTGAATTATGCTTTGGCTAACAAGTATTTAGCAACGTTTACACTTCGTCGTGATGGTTCATCTCGTTTTGCGGAAAATAACCGTTGGGGTACATTCCCGTCGGCTGCTTTGGCTTGGAAAATCAATAACGAATTTAAAGACAGCCAGACTTTTACAGACTTAAAACTTCGTTTAGGCTGGGGTATTACGGGTCAGCAAGATATTTCTTCGGGCGACTATCCGTACTTAAATGCTTATACGCCAAGTCAGGGTATTCAATATCAATTGGGTAATACTTTTTATACCTTGCTACGCCCGAATGCTTATGACCCTAATATCAAATGGGAACAAACAGAATCTACTAACATTGGGTTAGATTTTGGTTTGAAAAAATCACGTCTTTCTGGTAGCATTGATTTATACAAAAAAGTTACTTCTGATTTGATTAATGAAATTGATGTAGCGGCTGGAACCAACTTTAGTAATAAAGTAGTAACCAACGTTGGTTCATTAGAAACCAAAGGGATTGAAGTAATTTTAAACTATACGCCTGTTTTGACTGAGAATTTCAATTGGGATATTAGTGCCAACTTTACTTATAATCAAAGAAAAATCACGGCCTTGACTAAAGTGGATAACCCTAGTTATGTAGGTGTATTAGTAGGTGGCATTGAAGGCGGTACGGGAAATACCATACAGGTACATTCTACTGGTTATGTGCCAAATGCTTTCTTTGTTTACAAACAAGTATATGATGCTAGTGGCAAACCATTAGAAGGCGTTTTTGAAGATTTAAACGGAGATGGTAAAATCACAGATTTAGACCGTTATCGTTATAAAGGAGCTGCGCCAAACTATTTATTTGGCTTTACATCGCAGATGACCTACAAAAAAGCAAGCTTTGGATTTGTGCTACGTTCGAATGTGGGCAATTATGCTTACAATAACATTTTCTCAAACAGAGGTATCTATTCTAACCTTTTCAACACTGGTTTCAATAGCAATTTATCTACCAATGTGTTAGAAACTGGCTTTAAGACAGGTACGGTAGAAACCCGTATGTCTGATTATTACATTCAAAATGCTTCATTCTTGAGAATGGATAATATCAACTTAGGCTACAATTTAAGTGATATTATCAAAATCAAAAATGTAAGAGCGCAATTATCATTTATTGTACAAAATGTATTTGTTATTACAAATTACAAAGGATTGGATCCAGAATTAAGAGACGGAATTGGCAACCAAGTATATCCAAGACCGCGTACTTATTCTTTGGGCTTAAATGTTAATTTTTAATTAGAAAATCATCATGAAACATATATTTAAAAACGTATTAACCGCAGCAATTCTTTGTTTTTCATTGAATTCTTGCAAAGAGTTGGATACTGTGCCGTATGTAGGACAGGTATCAGAATTAGTATATAAAGACCCTGCCAACTATAAACTTATCTTAGCTAAAATGTACGCTGGTCTAGCGGCATCAGGATTGAAAAATGGCGATAACGATGTTGATTTAAAAGGATATGACGGCGGTTCGCAAAGTTATATGCGTGCTTACTGGTATTTACAGGAATTTACGACTGACGAATTGGTTTGTAGATGGAATGACCCAGGTGTACCTGATTTACATGCGATGAACTGGACGGCAGCCAACTCTTTTTCAGCGGCTTTCTATTCTCGTATTTTGTTTCAAGTAGCCGTTTCTAATGAATTCTTGCGTGAAACAACAGATGCAAAATTGAGTAGCCGTGGCGTAACTAATACGCAAGATATTAAGAACTACCGTGCTGAAGCTCGTTTCCTTCGTGCATTGGCTTATTCTCATGCGATTGATTTATACGGTAATGTTCCATTGATTACTGAAAATGAGCAAGTAGGTGCTACGTTACCAAAACAAGCTACCCGTGCTGAATTGTTTGCATATTTGGAATCAGAATTATTGGCTTTGGATGCCGAATTGCCTGCCCCAAAAACCAACGAATATGGTAGAGCCGACAAAGCTGCTGCATGGATGACCCTAGCAAAATTATATTTGAATGCTGAAGTATATATTGGTCAAAAGAAATATACAGAGGCTGCTGCTATTGCCAAAAAAGTAATTGATGCTGGTTATACGCTTGCTAGTAATTACAGAACTAATTTCTTGGCAGATAATAATACGTCTAAAGAGATTATTTTCAGTATCAATTTTGATGGTAACGAAACACAAACTTATGGCGTAACTACTTTGGCGATTAATGGTTCGATAGGTGGAGCAATGAATCCTGCTGACTATGGAACTGAACAAAAATGGGCAGGTTTCCGTACTACCAAACAATTGGTGAATCTATTCGATGACAAAGCCGACAAAAGAGCACTTTTCTACACAAATGGTCAACAATTGGAAATCGATGAGTTCAGTACTTTTGAAAATGGTTATGCGGTAGTGAAGTTTTCTAACTTAACAAGTACAGGTGTAAAAGGTAAAAATGCGTTATATGCAGATACAGATTTCCCATTGTTCCGCTTGGCAGATGCTTATTTAATGTATGCAGAGGCTGTTACGCGTGGAGGAACGGGCGATAACTCATTGGCATTGAATTTAGTGAACGAACTTCGTAAACGTGCTGGTGCAGGGAATCTTTCAACATTGGCAATAAATGACTTATTGAATGAAAGAGGTCGTGAATTATTCTGGGAAGGACACCGTCGTACAGATTTAATTCGTTTCGGCAAATTCACTTCTGGCTATAACTGGGCTTGGAAAGGTGGTGTAAAAGAAGGTAAAGATGTAGAGGCTTTCCGTACTCTATTCCCTTTGGCTTCTGGCGATATTATTGCTAACCCAACTTTAAAGCAAAATACTGGATATTAATAAAGCTATAAGCAGTAGGCAGTAGGCTTTTTACAGTACTAGCATACAGCCTATAGCCTACCTAAAGCACAACATTTAGACCAATAACATCAAACGATGAAAACGATACAAAAATTATTCCTGATGAGCCTTGTTTTTGTACTGGCTTGGGGATGTAAAAAAGACGAAGAAATAGCGGTATTAGATGCCAATGCTATTCCCGTTGTCACTTTATCATCAAGCAATCTTGTCTTGGATAAAGATAAAGCAGATACCGAAGTATTAACTGTTTCGTGGGCTAATCCCAACTATGGCTTTAAAGCGGCTCCATCTTATACCATATTAATTGATAAAAAGGGTGGCGACTTTACAAAAGCTGTTTCGTTAGTAACAGGAACTGCTTTGAAAAAAGTATTCAAGGCTTCTGAATTAAATGCCATATTATTGGGCTTTGGCTTTTTGCCAGGAGCGGCTAGTGACATTGACATTAAAGTGCAGTCGTCATTAGGAGCATCTACTGTATTGAGTTCTACTACTGGTAGCTTAAAAGCTACCCCCTACTCTGCTAAGCTTGACTTGAGTACTACTTGGGGCGTTGTAGGTAGTGCTGCTAACAATTGGGGGGCAACACCAGATTTGCCTTTCTACAAAACAGATGTAGCTAATGTTTTAGTAGCGTATGTCACTTTGACTGATGGAGAAATTAAGTTCCGTCAGAATAACGACTGGACTGTTAACTTAGGTGGAAGTGCGGGTGTTTTGAGTGCAGGTGGCGACAATATTGCCGTAAAAGCGGGTACTTATAAAATAACATTAAACCCAACAGCCCTTACTTATAAAATCGAGAAATATGCTTGGGGAATTGTAGGAAGTGCAGCCAATGACTGGGGTGCAAAACCAGATTTACCATTAAGTTATGACCCAACCGTTGACCTTTGGACGGGCATTGTTAATTTGATTGACGGAGAAATTAAAATCCGTAAGGACAACGACTGGGGAACAAATTATGGTGGTGCAGGTGGCGTTTTGAAAGAAGGCGGTGATAACATCGCAGTGAAAAAAGGTACTTACCTTATTACGGTTGATTTCAAAAAACTCACTTATACTATTACGAAATATGCTCCTTGGGGAATTGTAGGTGCTGCTACGGCTACAGGCTGGGGCGATAAACCAGACCAGAAATTCACGTATGATTTAAGTACTGAAACGTGGGTATTAAAAGGCGTAGTGTTGAAAGCAGACCAATTCAAATTCAGGTTAAATGATGATTGGGGTACAAACTATGGTACTACAGCCTCAGCAGCTCAATTAATTGGCACAAGCGGTGCTTTAAAATCGGGTGGAGAGAATTTTATTGCAGTGGCTGGTACTTATGATTTTGAGCTCAATCTGAA
Organism: Arcicella sp. GW458-12-2-14-TSB2; assembly: GCF_059423785.1. NCBI lineage: Bacteria > Pseudomonadati > Bacteroidota > Cytophagia > Cytophagales > Flectobacillaceae > Arcicella > Arcicella sp. GW458-12-2-14-TSB2. The sequence continues at coordinate 13,535 of NZ_JBWKYN010000109.1, forward strand.
AGATGCTGCAAATCCTACTTATAAGGCAACTAAAGTAAAATAATTCATAATAAATTTAATACTTAAATCTGCATAGCTTTGCTCATGCAGATTTTTTTTAGCTATTAAATCATACAAATACGATGAAAAAGACATTCCAACTATTTATCTGTTTATGCTTGATGCAAAACGTAGCGGTTGCTCAAGAAAAAATTCAACATATCGAACCCTTGAACTGGTGGGTAGGTATGAAAAATCCTGCTTTACAATTATTAGTTCATGGAAAAAACATGGCTGAATTTACACCTCACATCAATTACAAAGGGGTAACTATTAAAAAAGTCAACAAAGTAGAAAATCCAAATTATCTATTTATCGACCTTTTGATTGCCCCTGAGACAGTAGCAGGCAACGTAAAAATCGTTTTTAAAAACAGTAAAAAAGAATCATTTACGTATAACTACCAATTGTTGAAGAGACAGAGTAAGTCTCCTGAAAGAATAGGGTTTAATAGTAGTGATGTGATGTACATGATTACCCCTGATAGATTTGCTAATGGAAATCCGCTGAACGATAATGTGCCTTTATTCAAAGATAGCCTTAATCGCAAAAATTTAACAGGCAGGCATGGGGGTGATATCGAGGGAATCATTCAGCATTTAGACTATATTCAAAACTTAGGGATGACTGCCCTTTGGATAAATCCATTGGTGGAGAATAACCAACCTAAAACTTCATATCATGGCTATGCCATTACTAATTTCAGCAAAATTGATGCCCGATTCGGAACAAATGAGGATTATGTTCGTCTATCAAAAGAAGCCAAAAAACATGGCATTAAGTTAGTAATGGATATGGTATTGAATCATTGTGGGTCTGAGCATTGGTGGATGAAAGATTTTCCTGCTAAAGATTGGGTAAATTTTCAAGACTCACCAAAAGTAATTTATTCGAGCCATCGACGTGAAAGTCTTCATGACCCCTATGCCGCTCAATATGACATCACCGCGCACAGCGACGGTTGGTTTGACTCAACCATGCCTGACTTGAATCAACGAAATCCATTTATGGCAACTTACTTAATCCAAAACTCAATTTGGTGGGTAGAGTATGCCGACTTGGGTGGTATCAGAATGGATACTTGGCCTTATCCAGACAAAAACTTTATGAGTGTTTGGAGTAAAAGAATGGGTGAAGAATATCCAAACTTTAATATTGTAGGTGAAGAATGGTCATTGAATCCAAGTATTGTGTCAGCATGGCAAAAAGGGAAAGTCAATAAAAATGGATATGTATCGTATCTAAGAAGTTTGATGGACTTCCCAACGAATGCGGCTTTGATTGAAGCCTTGAATACGGACGAAAAAGTTTGGAATCAAGGTTTAGTGAGACTCTATCAGGCTATCGCTAATGATTTTGTATATGCTAACCCGAATGATTTAGTGATTTTCCCTGATAATCATGATATGAGTCGTTTCTTCACCCAACTTCACGAAGATTATAATAAATTCAAAAATGGAATGGTATTTCTGCTGACTACTAGAGGAATCCCTCAGATTTATTATGGGACAGAAATATTAATGACCAATCCGAAAAGTGATGAACATGGAGAAATCAGAAGTGACATGCCTGGTGGTTGGGATGGCGACAAAAAAAATGTATTCACCAATACGAATATGAGTACTGCCGAAACAAATGCTAAAAACTTTGTCAGCACTTTATTAAAATGGCGTAAAAACACGCCTGTGATACATTCAGGGAAATTGAAGCACTTCGCTCCTGAAAATGGATTTTATGTGCAATTCAGGTATAATGATAAGCAAAAAATCATGATTATTCTGAATAAAAACAACGAATCCAAGACATTAGACATGGGTAAATTCAAAGAAATCATTCAGCCAACATTCCAAGCAAAAGATATTCTTAGCAATCAAACTATTGAAGTAAATAATAGCTTGAACATTGCCCCAAATAGCCCAATGATTTTAGAAATTACTGAAAAATAACATCCTTCTTTAGTGCCTATTATTGTCTGGAAGAGCTATTTCAAACAATAATAGGCATCCTTTTAAACACTTCTCTATTTTCATTTTAGTTGATATCATCAGTACTTATGGCATAAAATTTGCTGTTTATTTGAACGTATAAACAATTATAGTATTGTCGTTAACTTATGTTATTTTTAATTCAAAAAAACAGCATGATTATTTGAATTAATTTACATTATCTTTGCAGTTATGAAAATTTCACCAACCAGCTAATTTAAGGTTTTACACTTTGATTTTCAAGAGATTAAGCATCGTCAAATTGATATAAATAACGTTTGTTGCACTAATTATCTAAAAGGTAATTTATCGAAACTAATAAAAAATGAATGACTTAATACTCTTTTTTTACTGTATTAAAGGGCGTTGTTTATTTTAACTTCCTATTATTGACTTTTTGTTCGAGTATGTATCCAATAAAAATATATTGTAGCCTCTTTTTAATTATACTTGTTTCTTTTGGTTTTCAATTGAAGGCGCAGGTATTGCCTTTAAGCCGTTCTGATTCTGGGCGTGTTATACAATTTCAAGCACAATACGAAAATTTTATTGATGTAAATAACTACAAAGAAGCATCAAGAATGATGAATGAAATAGGGTTCATTTATTGGAATTATAACCAATATAAACGAGCCATTCCTTTCTATGAAAAAAGCTTAAATCTAAATATAAAAATTGAAAACAAAAATGGTAGTGCTATGATTCATAACAACTTGGGTATGCTCTATGCTGATGCCGAAGAATATGACAAAGCCTTGTACCATTTTACCCAAACACTGGCTGCCCGACGAGTTCAGAAAGAACCTTACAGCATTATCTCATCATTAATCAACCGTTCTGTTGTTTATAACAATATAAAAAAATATAATCTTGCACTGAATGACCTAGACGAAGCACTGAATTTAGCGAGGGAGTTGAACGATATTAAACAAATGGCGAGTACTTATGCCATGTTGAGCGAAACTTATGAAAAAGCAGGTAATGTAGATGAATCCCTCAAGTATTTCAGTCTTTATAAATCCTTTCATGACCAATTACAAAAAAAGGAAGTAACCAAACTAGCCAGTGACTTAGAAGCCGAAAGTTTGAAAAAACAATTAGCAGAGTCTATGGCTAAAACGAAAGAATTAGAACTAGAGAAAAACGAGATTAAGCTCAAAGAAAGTGGCAAGCAACTTCTGACTGCTAAACAAAAAAATATCAATCTTTATCAGGATCTTACCAATGCTGAAATGATTGTTGGATTGCAAAAAAGAGATTTATTAATAGAAAAGGCAAATGCCGAAGTAGCCCAAGCCCAAAATACAGTACTGGAAAAAGAGAATAAATACATTTTTATCATTACCAGTATTATCATTTTATTTGTCCTTGCTATTGCTACAATTGTTTATTTGAATAATATAAAGATTAAAAAACAAAATGAACAGCTATCTAAGCAAAACCAAGAAATAGCTGAACAAAAAGAGCAATTGACGATTTCAAACGATGTAAAGAATAAGATTTTCTCTATCATTGCACATGACCTTCGTGGACCGATTGCCTCTTTACAAAGCTTCTTTGTGATTATAGAAGAAGATTATTATGACGATATTCCTGAAGATTTGAAAGAAATTTTAAATCAGTTAAAAACCGATAATGCTCAGGTTTCAACAATTTTAGATAATCTTTTGAACTGGGCAAAAACACAAATGGCTGAACTTAAACCAAAGATTCAGACAGTAAATATTCATGATATAGTTGAAGAAAACATTAACTTGCTTCAACGCATTGCTGAAGTAAAAGAGATTGTTCTTATCAATGAAGTACCTGTTGAATTAAAGGCTAGTTCCGATATTGAAATGACCAAAATTGTTATGCGCAATTTGATTCAAAATGCCATCAAATTCACAAAAGCAAGAGGTACTATTAAAATACAAGCTAAGTACAGTGGTGAAAACGCAGAAATCGTAGTAATTGATAGTGGCGTAGGCATGAATGAAGACAAGCTAAAAACATTATTTAATCTTAAAAGTAATAAATCAACCTATGGAACTAACAAAGAAAAAGGTACTGGCTTAGGTTTAGTGCTCTGCAATGATTTTATTAAAATTTGTGGAGGTAAACTTAAAGTTGAAAGCGAATTAAATGTAGGAACCACTATTACCGTAACCTTGAATAAAACAAAAGATGCGTAAACACATAATACTAAACACAATTATTTTGATAGTAATGGCTTTTGCTGCCGTTGCTCAGACTAGCAAGCCTAAACATTATACTGATAGTACTTCAGGTAAATTGTATTGGAACAAGAAGTTACCAGTTTATATCTGGGTATCCACCACTCCCGACCATGCTGAGAAGTTATTGAACAAATCTCCTAATCAAAAATATTCATTTCCTTTCTATTTAGATACTGAAGGGGTAAATTATATCCGTTCAAAAAATGCAATTGATCCAGAAACAAGAGCAGTTGTTGAGCCTCCGCAGGAAGTAAGACTAGAAATCTATGCTGATGGAATTGCACCTGAAACGGGTATTTCTTTATTCAATGGATCTAAGAAATATGTTAATACCGAAGGAAAGATTTTCTATGGGCCTTTTGTAAACTTTAGTTTATCAGCTAGCGATAAAACAAGTGGTGTAGAAACAGTCTTTTATGCCATCAACAACTCTTCCTTTGAAGCATACAAATCTGAAAAGAAAATAGCCACACAAGGCAACTATGTGTTGAAATACTACGCAACTGATAATGTAGGAAATGCTAGTACAATGCAACAAGAAACATTTACAGTTGATAATACACCTCCTTTTACAAACTTGACAGTAAATGGTGTTACTGATGATAAAGTTATTTCATTTACAAGTAAATTATATTTCAATACTGAGGATAGTATTTCTGGGTTGAAAGGCACTTATTATAAATTCGATGATGGAGCGATACAGCCTTATGATGGGAAAAGTATTCCTTTCGCTGTTCTTTCAGAAGGGAAACATACGTTGTATTACTATTCAACGGATAATGTAAACAATCAAGAAAAAGAAAAAAAATTCGATTTCTTCCTAGATAAAAGCTCTCCTTTGATGGCTACAGATATATTAGGAGATAGATTTATTGCCAATAATACTGTTTATTTTTCTGGTAAAACAAAATTGAAACTAACAGCCATAGACAACAAAGTTGGTATTAAGGAAGTAAAATACTCAATTGATAACCAACCGTTTGTTAATTATACTAACCCTTTCTATTTACCAAGTATTTCTGGTATGCATAATATCAGATATTACTCTGTTGATAATTTAAATAATCAAACTACAAGCTTAAACGGAGCGGGTTATGAAGAATTTAAACATAATATCAGCAAAGTGTATGTAGATTTAACAGGGCCAAATCTTCAACATGAAATCATTGGTGATATTGTTACAAGAAGAGATACGATGCTACTTGGCCCTAATAATTTTATCCAGTTAAAAGCAAACGACCCAGAGTCTGGTTTACAAAAAATTACGTATAATTTTGATGGCAAGTTAATTGAGAATGATTATACTAAACCAATCAAGATGACTGAAAAAGGTGTTCATAAGTTTGATTACTATGGATACGATAATGTAAACAATAGAAACTTTGCTTCATTCGTCTTTGTAAGTGATATTGAAGGTCCTGAGCTTTTCACTTTCTGGACAGTTGGCAGTATTAATACGAATAAACAAGGTATTGATATTTACCCATCAACAGTGGGCTTTACGCTGGCAGGAACCGATGTATTGGCTGGTTTAAAATCGATTACTTACAGTATTAATGGACAAGCACCAAAAATCTATCTTAATACGATTGGTGGCTTCAAAGCCAATACTAAATACACTATTAAGATAACAGGTACTGATTATTTAGGTAATCAATCGTTTAAAGAAGTAACATTTATGACTGGTAAATAATGATTATCAAAAATATTAAAACAAACATGAGTCATCCCGAATTTTGGGCAAAATTTGTCCACAAGATATTGTGAATGGCTATTCTTATTCTGT
>NZ_JBWKYN010000110.1:0-19224 GCF_059423785.1 Arcicella sp. GW458-12-2-14-TSB2
ACGAATGGCTGATTATTTTAGGATATATAAACAAATCTGATTATGGCCATGAAGAAGTATTGCTAATAGGATTTAATAAGATAATAAAAGAAAACGCTCGTCTAATTTTAAAATTATTGGATGAGTTATTTGACCAATAAATGAAAGAAAAAATAAAACAATTAGCCCAAGCCAATGCCAGTGAGTTTGTGGCAAATCGCAGACATTTACATCAAAATCCTGAATTATCGTATCAGGAATTCAATACGCAAAAATATGTAGCAGCACGCTTAAAAGAAATTGGCATTATCCCAACTGAAATTGCGAACACAGGCTTAGTAGCAACGATTGAGGGGAATAATCCTTCTTCTAAAATCGTGGCTTTGCGTGCAGACATGGATGCTTTACCGATTGTTGAAGCGAACGATGTACCCTATAAATCATTGAACGAAGGCGTAATGCACGCTTGTGGGCATGATGTGCATACAGCTTCATTATTAGGCGTATCTAAAATTTTACATACGCTTCGCAATGAATTTGACGGAACAGTAAAGCTAGTCTTTCAACCTGCGGAAGAAAAAGCACCGGGAGGAGCATCGGTAATGATTGCCGAAGGAGCTTTATTAAATCCTACTCCTAGCAAAATGCTTGGTCAGCACGTAGCACCAAATATTCCCGTAGGAAAAATCGGTTTCCGCGAAGGAATGTATATGGCTAGTGCAGATGAATTATACTTTACGGTAAAAGGCAAAGGCGGACACGGTGCAATGCCTGAATTAGGCATTGACCCTGTATTGATTACCTCACATATTATCGTGGCTTTACAGCAGATTATCAGTCGTAACAGAAACCCTCGTTATCCTTCAGTGCTAACTTTCGGTAAAGTAATTGCCAATGGTGCTACCAACGTGATTCCAAACGAAGTATACGTAGAAGGTACTTTTCGTGCGATGGACGAAGAATGGCGTGCAGATGCGTTGGCACGTATCAAGAAAATGGCAGAAGGTATTGCAGAATCTATGGGTGGAACTTGTGAAGTATTCATTCAGAAAGGATATCCATTCTTAAAGAATGAACCAGAATTAACACGCAGGATGAAAGGTGCTGCGGTTGATTACATGGGCGAGGCCAATGTGATTGATTTAGATATTTGGTTGGCAGCAGAAGATTTTGCCTATTATACACATCATGTAGATTCGTGTTTTTATCGTTTAGGAACTCGTAATGAAGCCAAAGGTATTATTTCAGGTGTACATACGCCTACATTTGATATTGACGAAAGTGCTTTAGAAATCGGAGCAGGATTAATGTCTTGGTTAGCTGTTAGTGAATTGGCCATCTAATCATATGACTTTGTAGAAATTGAAAAACCTCTTGATTTGATAGTCAGGAGGTTTTATTTTTTCGTTCTTTTATCTATTTTCTCATAAATTTTCAAACAGAAAAAAGAAATTATCCATTATCCGTAGCGGTAACCCTTGCGGTTACCGTTTATTAGTATGAGTACTTTGTCGAACGGTAACTGCAAGGGTTACCACTACGGGGATTATACGAAGATAAAATTCTTAGCTTTTTTGATTACTTTATTAAAATCACAATTCATCACTCACAATTATTATTTACATCATGCCCAAAGATAATTTTTCCACCCAAGCAGCACTTTATGCTAAGTTTCGACCAAAATATCCTGAGGAATTATATGATTTTGTATTGAGCAAGGTAAAAAGCTTTGACACTGCTTGGGATTGTGCTACTGGAAATGGACAAGTAGCCTATCGTCTATCTGAAACATTTAAAAATGTTTTTGCCACAGATATTTCACAAAAGCAACTTGATAATGCACAACAAGCTGACAATATTCATTATGCTATTGCCCAAGCTGAAAAGACAGATTTCTTAGAAAACTCTTTTGATTTAATTACGGTAGGACAAGCAATTCATTGGTTTGATTTTGAGCGCTTTTATCAAGAAGTTCGTCGAGTTGCTAAGCCAGAAGCCATTTTTGCTGCTTGGGGTTATGGTACATTGACGATAGATAATGAAGAAGCCAATGCTTTGTTCCAAGATTTTTATCAAGAACAAATTGGTGAGTATTGGGATGCTGAACGTGACTATATTGATGAGGAATATCGTACGCTTCCTTTTACACTAGCAGAAATAGAAAGCCCAAGGTTTGAAATGGCTTATCAATGGACATTGGCTGAACTGGAAGGTTATTTAAATACGTGGTCGAGTGTACAGAAGTACATTAAAATTCACCATGAAAACCCTGTAGATGGTTTTATAGAAAGTTTAAAAGCTATCTATAAAAGTTCAGATATTTTTACGGTGAACTTTCCTATTTTTATGAAGGTAGGGTTTGTAAAATAATATTTTTACTCTCAATCACTGATGGCATGACTTGAAGTCATGCCATCAGTACATATCACATCTCAATCCCAATCCTCTTCATCAATTGACTAGCATTAAAACTATGGCAAACGCCTTCACGAAGTTTATAATCGAATACTAAATCATCGTTGACAACCTCAGAAGAAAAGCTGTAGTTTTTTACAAAATCCTGTTCATCAAATTCGTCGCCTAATTCTACGTCGTGCGTCGAAATAAAGCCAGAAGCTGATGTCTTGTGTAATTGTAACATCAAAGCCCTTGCTCCTTCGTGACGGTCTTTTGAGTTTGTTCCTTTCAAAATTTCATCTAGAAAATATAGAATCGATGCCTTACTATTATCGGTTGTAGCTACTTCGTCAATCAACTGTTTCAAGCGTTTTAATTCTGCGTAAAACGACGATGTTCCTTCTTCTAACGAATCATTGCTTCGCATACTGGTAAATACCTGCAAACACGAACATTCAAAGCTTTCGGCACAGACTACGCCCCCCGCCAATGCCAAAACTACATTAATGGCTACTGTTCTTTGAAAAGTACTTTTCCCTGACATATTCGAGCCCGTAATGATGATTGTTTTGCCCTCGCCAATCAGTTCTATATCATTTGCAATTCGTTTGCTTGCTTTAATCATTGGATGCCCCAAAGCCTTGGCCTTTAGCGTTACTCCACCCGTCACAATAGTCGGATTAATAAAGGTTGGATTAGCAAAATGGTAACCCGAAAAACTATTTAACACCTCAAACTCAGCAATCACAGCTAGCCAAATAGGAAGATTATCACGGTGAGCTTGTTTCCAATTTTCTAGTTTAATAAAATATTGAATATCCCATAAAGTTGGAACGCCTACCACAAAGGCAAAGAATGGATTGGTTCTGTTGGCTAGTTTATTAAGGATGTCTTCTAAAGCCTTGATAGCAGGACTTGCCTCTGAAATTTTACTTTTTAAATCGTTTAGCTTTTCTTCTTGAAAATTCTCTGCGACAATCAATTCTGATACTGCGGCATAGGCTTTCATCGCTCCTGCAATACGATTAGTTTGTTCTAGGGCAATGCTTACTTCTTCAAAAATTTGTTTCAGAATCATCCCATGCACCATAAAAAGCACCAATACTATATACGCTGGCACAAAACCCACAATCCAAGCAATGGCTACAGGAATAGTCAAATAAGGTAAATAACGAGTAATTTGAAAGAGAGACTTTTTAATTGTTTGGTTCGCAGGAGCATTATTCCATGCTAATAGCTTGTCGGTCGGTTCAGCTACTTCTTCAATCAGCATCGCTGAAGCTTCTAAATCTTGACGCCAGTCTATTTTTGCTGATAATTCCTGAATGGCCTTTTGGCGATTTAAAATTTCATTTGTTTGGGCTGGATGCAATATCCAATCTGCCAGCATTTTGGCTCCTCCAAAAGTATGCGTACGGTTGAGTAATTTATAAAGCGATTGGTTTCCGAAAATATCTAAATCATTCGCATAGAAATGTTTGTCTTCTATGAAAGCTTCGCCCGTTTCAGTACGATTAAATTGGTTTGATAATCGTTGAATTTCATCTTCATTCAAGGCAATCAACTCCTTGTTTTTATCTCTTAAGTATTTAACTTTAAGATGTTTGGTCACTGAAAATAAAAATAAGGCTATTCCAATAATCAATACCAATAAAGTATAGGCAAAATCATACAACTCATAACAGAAATAGCCAACCAATGCAGTGATTGCAAATAAAAATGCTCTGAAAACAGCCCACTGATTATACTGTTTTTGGAAGTGTTCAACAAGGCTCTGGAAGTGTATTTTTCTACTTTGAAAAGTTTCGAGGGGTGTCATATACATATTTTAATTTCGACAAAGATACACAAAGGGCTTTGAACATTGCAAAGGCTTATAATTCCTGCAATTCATCTGATTCAAAAAAGTGAACGCCTTTTAAATCTTTGCTCGCTAATACTTGCATAGCCTTTGCTATTTGTGAGGCTTCTATTCCTCTGTATTTTTTAAGTTTCCCTATCAACAAAGGTGAGATTATTTTAGCTAATACAATCCCAATTTTTTCTCCTACCCTAAACTCTTCTCTATCCCCTAAAATAAAAGATGGACGAACACTGATAAAATTATCAAAGCCTAAACTCTTTATTTTCTGTTCTAAATCGCCCTTAGTTCTCAAATAAAAATTAGAAGAAGTAGCATCAGCACCAATCGATGACACCAGAATATACTGTTTTATCCCATTGGATTGGGCAATTTTACCAATTTCAAAAGGATAGGTACAGTCTATTTTATACTGTGCTTCTTTAGACCCTGCTTTTTTTAGGGTTGTGCCCATGGCACAAAACAAATCGTCTCCAACAATTTTTGTAGGGTCTGGCTTATCAAAATCGATTGTTTCTTGTACTAGCTTGGGATGGCTAATGTCCAATGGTTTGCGTAATAACAAGGTTACTTTTGTGTAATGTGGGTTTTCAAGGATTTGTTTTACGAGGGTGGTTCCCACCAAACCTGTTGCTCCGATAATTAAGGCTGTTTTCATAGTAATTTTCTGATAGACAATTCTTTAAATAAATTACGAAGTTTATGATAATCATTACTTATTGCTTAAACCTTATAATGAGGCTCTCCGTTCCTAGAAGAAAACCTCTTTTATAGTAAGGTATCTAAAAAAATATAAAAATCGGCAATTTAATAACTATCATTTCATTTTTTACGTTTGTATTATAGGCTTTTCCTGTAAATTTGAATTAATCAATTCATCAAATGTGTTATCGTGAAAGAAAATACTTTATATTCTATACTGAAATCATACCAAAAGAGACTTACGAATCTGAGTGCTAGGAATAAGTCTTTATTATTGACTTCCGCAACTGAACAATTTTTAGATATTCATGAGCTTGATTTTCTAAAGAATACTCCTTCTTTTCATATCATTGAGCAACTAATCGCTCAGAAAAACACGATATCACTTTCTGAAAAACATGACCCTCGTTTTGAAAAAGTCAACGAAATCAGTAAAAAGCTAAGAAAAATTTCAAGGCATGATAAACTGATAGAAGAAGAACGTGGCTCTGAAGATTTATACATTGGTTACCCTATTGTAAAAGGTAAATTTTCAGATGGTACTGTCGTTCGTTGTCCATTACTTTTTTTTCCAATTCATCTAGAGGCTACGCTTTCTACTCAAAAGAATGCTGGCACTGATGAATCTCTCACAGAAATATGGCAAATAAAATTGAGAGAAGAGGCGCTTTCAATCAATAGAAGTTTTTTGTTGGCTTATTCTTATTTCAATGATATTCAGCTTTCCGATGAGTTTTTGGATAATTCTTTCGAGGATTTTTCAAAAAATGCCCTTGAATTCAGAACACAGCTTTATGAATACCTAAAAAGCTCTCCGCTAAATATCAATTTCAATCAAGAAAACTTTACGAATCAACTAACGTTTTTCGAAAAAATCACCAAAACTGAATTAGAAGCAACCGAACGCAATGGCGAACTGAAGTTATATCCACAAGCTGTTTTAGGAATTTTCCCACAAGCAGGCTCATTTTTAGTACCCGATTATCAGTTTCTGATTGATACGCTAGCGCAAAATGAAGAAAAAACGGTTGAGCATCTTTTTCCAAATGATGTCAATCCAGAGCATTCTGTTATCAGAGAGGAACAATTGCTAATGCCCTTTGAAATAGATATTTCACAAGAGGTAGCCTTGCGAGAAGTAAAAGCTGGACAATCGTTGGTAGTACAAGGCCCACCTGGCACTGGGAAGTCTCAATTGATTTGTAACCTTGTTGCCGATTTTATGGCCAGAGGGAAAAAGGTATTGGTAGTTTGCCAGAAAAGGGCAGCGCTAGATGTTGTGCAAGAACGCCTAACACAAGTGGGCATGAGAGCTTTCGTAGGGAATGTCCATGACTTTAAGAATGATAGGAAAGCGTTGTATCAACAAATCTTTGATCAGATAGAGCAAGTAGATACTTATCAAAAGCAGAACCAAAGTCTGGATGCTATTTTTATCGAAAGAAATTTCACACAACAAAGTCGGCAAATTGATAAAGTTTCCGAAGAACTCCAGAGCTTTAAAGATGCCTTATTTGCCATCAATGAATCTGGCGTATCAATCAAGGAATTATATTTAACAAGCTCGGCCAATGATTCTTTTGTGGACTTGCAGGAGTATTACAAGTACTTCAACTTTACGGAAATCAAAGATTTTGTTGAGAAATTTAAGCTATACTTTGCTTACCAAGAAAGATTAAGAGGGAACGAAGCTTCTGAATTTTGGCAAAATCGTCTTTCTTTTCAACATCGCCAATCAAGTGATATTGCATTGATTACTAAGACGATTAAAGAATTAAGTCATTTTGTACAAGACTTTGAGAGCCAAGCCAAACAAATATTGGATAAAAATTTATCTTTTGAAGCTCTCCAAAAGATTTCACTCGAAAGAATAAAGCTACAAAATCTTTTAAATGGTATTGCGACCGACAAAGTATATAAACTTTTAACCAGAAATTTAACGGAACGAATCAGGACTAATGCTACTAAAATCTCGGGATTAGAAGCGGAAGTTGGACAATTATTTGCTGGGCAGGGTATTGAAATCACTTTACCCAGTACAGCACTACTGCCTTTAGCTGGTAAAATAAGTAATGCTATCAATGCCAAAGAAAATACATTTGAAAGTATTTATTGGACGTTGTTTTCCAAAGAGAAAAAGGAAATTCAGCATCTGGCAATCGCCAATGGTTTAAGCATTGCGTCGGACGATTTAAAGAAATTACACGAAAGAATTCTGAATAGAATTGCTTTAGAAAAATGGTGGCAAGAAAACGCTTACCTGTTTGGGAAAGACTTTGAAAAAACCATAGAGGACAATCAGGAACCGATTTGGTTGAGAAAAGGCTACCGTTGGTTCGAACGCCATTTCCAACTACTGTATCAAGTAGCCAAAGCTGAAACCATTTTACGGAGTATTAAAAGTGTTCAATTAAGTGAGTGGCTAGATTGCAGTTGGGCAGATTTTCAACCGAAAGTCAATTTTCTGATTGAGAAGTCAACCCAATTAGAAGAACAAATAAGTCTATGGCAAGCTAACTTATCTCCTATTCAGATAAAAGAATTAGCCAACCTACAACATGGCACTTTAGTGATTAAATACTTGCAAGAATATTTTGATGATATGCAGGAGTTGGATGCATTGAAGGCAAATAGTAGCCATACAGAATTAGCCGTAATTGGGTTGTTTGATGATGAAAAGAATCCTTACGAGAGTTTTCTGAATAGTTTAAAATTGGCGTGGATAAAAGATATCGAAACGAAAAACCCAATTTTAAGGGGAGTAAGCTCTTTAAAAATTGGGCAGTTGGAAAGTCTTTTACAAGAGTCTCTGTTACAAAAACAGCAATTAAGTAAGGAAATCTTATTGCTAAAATTACGCACACTCAGTTATCAGAATTTAGAGAAAAATCGCCTCCAAAATATTGTTACTTATCGTGATTTAAAACACCAAGTAGCTAAAAAGCGGAAGTTATGGGCAGTTAGGCGATTGATTGCCACTTTTTCAGATGAAATATTCAGGCTTGTGCCTTGTTGGTTGGCTTCGCCAGAAACGGTATCAGCCATTTTTCCGATGGAAACCGAAAGTCCTTTCTTCGATTTAATCATCTTTGATGAGGCCTCGCAATGTTTTGCTGAACAGGGTATTCCAGCACTATTCAGAGGGAAACAGGTAGTGATAGCGGGCGATTCTAAACAATTGCAACCTAATGATTTATACCGATTAAAATTTGAAAACGATGATGATGATACTCCCGCCTTGGAGGTCGATTCCCTTTTAGATTTGGCTTGTCAATATTTACCTCAAACGCAACTAAGAGGGCATTATCGTAGTCGTTCGTTAGATTTAATAGATTTTTCTAACCAATATTTTTATAAAAACACACTACGTCTCTTACCTGATTTTCATGAAATCAATAAGGGCGAGCCTGCTATTCAATATTTAAAAGTAAATGGTATTTGGGAAAACAACAGCAATCTTGAGGAGGCCGAAACCATCATTAGTTTGGTACAGAACCTCAAAAAAGATTTCCCTCAAAAATCTATCGGTATTGTTACTTTTAACTTTAAACAACAAGGACTCATTCAGGATTTATTAGAAGCAAAGCATTTTTCTTTTGATAAGACTGATACTGCTGTGGCGCCTATTTTTGTTAAAAATATTGAAAATGTACAAGGTGATGAGCGAGACATCATTATTTTTTCAATAGCATATGCCCCTGACGTGAAAGGCAAATTGAGTATGCAGTTTGGGTCGCTTAATCAGCAAGGTGGCGAAAACCGTTTGAATGTAGCCATTACCCGTGCCAAAGAAAAAATATTGATTGTAAGTAGCATTATGCCACATCAGCTACATGTTGAAGATACTTTAAATGAGGGTCCTAAATTATTGAAAAGCTATTTGGAATACGCCTTGCTAGTGTCGGAAGGTAATTATAAACCTAAGCCTTATTTCTCAACAAAATATCAGGCAGATTGGTTATTAAAAGAGCAAATTGCCAAAGATAATCAGCAACATATTAAAGAATTGCCTTTTGCTGATATTACCGTTAAGACGGGAGAAAAATATGAATCGCTTATTTTGACTGATGATGATTTGTATTACGAGCATATTTCGCCCAAAGAAACTTTTGCCTATATTCCAGCAGGATTGAAAGCCAAAGGCTGGTCTTTTGAAAGAATTTATAGTCGTAATTTTTGGAAAAATACGTAAACTGAGAGTGGGCTTTTTTTACCCGCAGATTGTTAGATAATTTTTCGCAGATTTACGCAGATAATATTTGTCAGCGTAAATCTGCGTTATTAATCTCCAATATCTGCGGGTAAAAAATCAAAAAGATTAACATGAAAAATATTATTTTGCATCTCAGGATTCCGTTTTCTTTTTTCCTTATGCCTGTTTATTGGTTCGCCTTGAGCCAAACGAGTAATACCAACTTGGGTATCAGTATCGGCGTTTTCTTCTTGCTCCATTTATTGATTTATCCTGCTTCTAATGCTTATAATAGTTATTATGATAAAGATGAAGGCTCAATTGGGGGACTAGAAAATCCTCCTCCTGTTAGCAAAGCATTGTTTTATGTTGCTTGGGGATTGGATATTATAGCAGTCATTATCGCTTACTTACTCTCAGGTTGGATATTAGCACTTGCTTTACTTATTTATAGTAGTATTTCTAAAGCATATTCTAATGATAAAATTAGGTTAAAGAAATACCCAATCCTTAGCTGGATTACTGTCGGTATTTTTCAAGGTGCGTTTACGTATTTAACTGTTATCCAAGCAATCGACGAGCTTCCACTTGAGAATTTATTGCAAGAGAAATATTTATTCCCTGCCTTATTGAGTAGCTTCAATCTACTGGGTTTTTACCCCATGACCCAAATTTATCAACACGAAGAAGATGCTAAGCGAGGCGATTTAACCATGAGTAGATTATTGGGTATTCGTGGTACTTTTATTTTTACAGCGGGAATTTTTCTATTGGTTACCATTGGTTTCTTCTATTTTTTCCAAACACAACAAATTTTTCAATTTCCTGCTTTTATTGTTTACTTGGTCGTAATGTCGCCAGTACTAATTTTCTTCAATAGTTGGTTTTTGAAAGTCCTTAAAGACGAACAATTAGCCGACTATAAGCACACGATGCAACTTAATTTCTTAGGTTCTATTTGCTTAAATTTGTTTTTTATCTTGTTGTTTTTAAGTAATCATTAAGGCAATGTATTTTGCATAAACTTTCTCTTTTGACTTACCAGATAATAGGGATATATACTAATGACTACTAAAAAGATGTATATTTAAGCCCTAAATATTACTTCAGCAAACTATGTATTCCCAAGCTATTACTACTTCCATTTTTGATTTATTCAAAGTTGGTCCTGGTCCATCGAGTTCACATACAATCGGCCCGATGAAAGCCGCATACGATTTCTTAACAGAAATCAATCGTTTACCTACATCACTTATTTCAGACAAGCTTCAAATCGAAATTTATTTATATGGCTCACTAAGTGCCACAGGAAAAGGGCATGGTACAGACAGGGCCATCATTGCAGGTTTATTAGGTTGGAAACCTGATGCCTGCGACCCCGTTAAGTTTTTGAAAATATTAAAAAATCCAGATGATAAATATCCTGTCAAATTTCACGACCATCTTATTGCCGTAAATGCTGATAATTTTCACTTTGAAAGAGGCAAGTACGACTCTCCACATGCCAACACGATGGTGCTGAAATTGAAAGATGAGTCAACTATACTTCTTGAACATGAATATTATTCCATTGGTGGAGGATTCATTTATCGTAAGGGAGAAAAACAACATCCTAAAAATGCCATTAATCCGCCATACCCATACACCAGTATGAAGGAATTGAAGGCTCATTTAAATCGTGAAAAGATTTCTCTCACCGAACTCATGCTAGCCAATGAAATGGCTTTGACAGGCGTTTCAAAGAAAGAGATTGAGCAAAAAGTAGATGGCATTTTAGACTTTATGCATAAAGCCGTAAAACGTGGTTTGAAAGATAAAAGAGTATTGCCTGGTACTATCAAACTACGCAGAAAAGCCCCTTTACTCTATGAGCGTGCTAAGAATCTAGCCATCACCAGTGATAGCTTCTTGATTTTCTTAAATGCTTATTGTTTAGCAGCATCTGAAGAAAATGCCGCTGGGAATATTGTAGTCACCGCACCTACGTCGGGTGCATCTGGCGTAATTCCGGGGATTACTTATCTCATAAAAAATCATTTTCATTACCCACCTTCCCTCATGCGTGATGGTATGTGGGCAGCCGCAGCCATTGGCTTTTTAGTAAAACATAATGCCAGTATTTCTGGTGCAGAAATGGGCTGTATGGGCGAAATCGGTACAGCATCAGCTATGGCTGCGGCTATGCTAACCTACTGTGCTACCAAAGATATCAATGCGATGGAATCGGCCGCTGAAATTGGCATAGAGCACCATTTAGGGATGACTTGTGACCCTATCGGTGGCTATGTACAGATTCCTTGTATTGAGCGTAATGCGATGGGAGCGGTAAAATCTTACAATGCTTTTCTATTGGCTACCTCTGGAGATAGCTCTCTGCAAAAAATCTCTTTTGACAGCGTGATTAAAGTAATGAAAGCTACGGGCAAGGATATGTCTAAAAAGTATAAAGAAACCTCTGAAGCAGGTTTGGCATTGAGTGCTACGGAATGTTGATAGATAGTATTCGCTGAATTGTTTTATAAAATTCAGCGAATACTATACAAAAACCTCCCAGCTTTGCTGAACCGCTTTCCTAAAAGCAGATAAGTCTATTCCCAAATCTATCGACTGACTTTCGAAATACTCTATCAGGTTTTGTGTATTGATATTGCCTACTAATTCGTCTTCCGCCATTGGACATCCTCCAAAACCTCCGATAGCACCATCAAAACGAGTACAGCCTGCTTCGTAAGCAGCTTTGATTTTAGGTAACCAAGCATCTGCACGAGCATGAAAATGCCCTCCAAATTCGATTGCAGAGTATGCTAAAATCAAGTCTTTGAATAGGCTTGAAATGATTGAAGTATCTGCCAAGCCAACAGTATCCGAAAGGGCAATGATATTAATGCCTATATCCGCCATTTTCTTTGTCCAAAATGCTACAATTTCAGTATTATAAGCATCGCCATAGGGATTACCAAAGGCCATTGAAAAATAAACGACTAATGTTTTATTGTTTTTTAAACAAAGGGATTGAATAGCTTCTACTGTCTTAAAAGCTTCTTCTACTGAAATATTAGTATTGCGTTGTTGAAAAGTCTCTGATATAGAAAAAGGAAAGCCTAGGTAATGGATTTTCTCAAAACTAACAGCCTTTTCTGCTCCACGCAGATTGGCTATAATTGCCAATAGTTTAGTAGGAGAATGATGTTCCTCTAAGGCACGATACACCAACTCCGTATCTGCCATTTGCGGAATGGCTTTGGGCGAAACAAAACTCCCAAAATCAAGGGTATCAAAACCTACTTCCAGTAATTGTTGTAGGTAAACAATCTTCAGTGCTGTAGGGATTTGCCTTTCCCAGCCTTGCATGGCATCTCGTGGGCATTCTATTAATTTAATTGTTTTCATGTTTGGTTCCATGCTGAGAATATTCAACAATGGTTTAGATTGTTTTTGAAAACTAAACATAAAGAATTTCTTGGTGAATATCAAAAAAACAAAAATCCCGTCCATTGCTGAATCGGGATCCTGTAAAAGTGGTTAGGTATTCGTTATTAATAAGATCTTCTTCTTTTTTTTGCTATTGCCTCCATATTATCATATCCTGCACGGTTTGGATATTGCATCATTATTTTATTGACAATCTCAAATACTAACAACTCTCTATCTTTCTTACTATTATTAATTTGCCCCTTTGCATATCCTTGCCAAATCATGTCTTTAGAATTAGCATCTAACATATTAATAATGATTCTATTTTCTTCATAATTATCAGAAGAAACACTCGCTGGCCAAGATGGTGTGGCAGTACTTGAACTTACTGATTGTATATTATGAGCATCGGTTGAAAAACTCACTACAATGTCTGGTCTAGCGTCATCTCTTTTATATCCTCTACTCCCCATTTCATATTCCATGGCCTTAGTCATACGTTTTATCATCAGCGGACTGCCCATTACGGCATCCTGCTGAGAAACAGGAGGCGTATAAAAACTATAAGTACGATATTGTGAAAAATTAATTTGGCGGTCGTAGTCTGAGCGAACCGTCAATGATGAGCTACAACTAATTGTTGCTAGTAATGTAGCTAAAGCAATGCATTTTAAAACTGTTTTCATAGAACTAGGAATTAATCTACTATGTGTAAAGAGGGTCTGAAATTTTCATAGATTAGCCAACTACATAGAATTTTATTTTGGTTAGTAATATAGTTTTTTTATCTTAGAACAATAACGTTATGGGTTTATGTTTATTCTCTTACACCCCAATATTTACAGCAGGGATGTATTGAAAATGGTGTTAAAAAGCCATTACATTCTTTATAACTCATGCCAATATGTCAATTGGCATAAGGTTTGACCGTTTAATAAATCAAATTTGATTGTATAACTTTTAAGTGTAATTTTATGACTTCTGTCATTGTGGCAGAAAATTCCATTTGAATTTGGGAATAATCATTTTGATATATTTAAACTTTTATCCACTTGCTTTAATTATATATAAATACCCATTACCTACACCGTACTATTACTTATTTCCAAATTTGCATAACACATAATATGAGTCTAGATAAAAACTTTTTAAATAATCTTAAACTTGCCGAGATTTCTGATTTCGATGGCATAGAACTAATTCCCCTTGGGTCGGAAGGGGTTGATGATGAAAAACTTGGAAAACTTACCGACGAATTACCAATATTACCAATCCGAAATGTTATTTTATTTCCCGGAATGGTAATTCCCATTACTGTAGGAAGACAAAAATCTGTTAGGCTTGTAAAAAAAGCTTACAAAGGAAATAGAACAATTGGCGTAATTACGCAAGCGAATCCGAATAAAGAAGAACCCCTTGGCGAAGATTTGTACAAAGTAGGTACGGTAGCACATATCATTAAAATGATTGTTTTGCCAGGTGGCAATACTACTATTATTGTTCAAGGACGTAAACGCTTTGAAGTTCAAAACTATATTAAAACTGAACCGAATTTGATTGCTAAAGTAAATTATTTAGAAGATAATTTACCTGCTAAACTCAATAAGGAAAACAAAGCATTGATTCAGTCTTTGCGGGAAATGGCTTCGAGAATTTTATTCTTAAACCCAGAGATTCCTCGTGAAGCCCAAATTGCCTTGGATAATATCGAATCTCCAAGTTTCTTAATTCACTTTTTGTCTGCTAATGTAAATGCCGAATTAGCCGAAAAGCAACAATTATTAGAAACAATTAATGGACTAGACCAAGCCAGAAAATTGCTTGAATTGATGATGACTGATATTGATTTATTGGAAATCAAAAGGGAAATTCAAAGTAAGGCAAGTAGCGATATAGACCAACAACAACGTGATTATTATTTACGCCAACAAATAAAGGTTTTACAAGAGGAACTGGGTGTTGATAGTCCAGAAGCGGAACTTGATAAAATCAGAGCAAAGGGCGTTAATAAAAAATGGAGTAAGGAAGTATCTGATCATTTCCAGAAAGAGCTAGCAAAATTACAACGTACCAATTCGATGTCGGCTGAATATCCGATGTTAATGAACTATGTAGAATTACTAGTTGATTTACCTTGGAATGAAATCACAAAAGATAATTTCGACCTTAAGAAAGCACAAAAGGTACTTGACTTTGACCATTTTGGTCTTGAAAAAGTAAAAGAAAGAATTATCGAATACCTAGCCGTATTGAAAATGAAGGGCAATATGAAAGCCCCAATTTTGTGTTTATATGGCCCTCCGGGGGTTGGTAAAACTTCGTTAGGAAAATCTATTGCAAAAGCATTAGGTAGAAAATATATCAGAATGGCCTTGGGCGGTTTACATGATGAATCTGAAATTAGAGGACATCGTAAAACCTATATCGGTGCTATGCCTGGTAAATTGATTCAGAATATCAAAAAGGCTGGCTCTGCTAACCCTGTATTTATATTAGATGAAATTGATAAGGTTGGTTCAGACCACCGTGGCGATCCGTCTTCTGCCTTACTAGAAGTACTTGACCCAGAGCAAAATAATGCTTTTATGGATAATTACTTAGAGATAGAATATGATTTATCTAAAGTATTATTCATCGCTACAGCCAATTCATTAGATAGTATCCACCCTGCCCTTCGCGACCGTATGGAAATCATTGACATCAGTGGTTATACGATGGAAGAGAAAGTACAGATTGCAAAAAAACACCTTGTCCCTAAGCAAAAAGAAGAGCACGGTTTAGAAAACAAGACGTTAACTATCACAGATGCAGCTTTACAGAAGCTAATAGAAGGTTATACCCGAGAGTCTGGTGTAAGAAAGTTAGAACAACAAGTGGGCAAATTGATTCGTAAAGTGACGAAATCAATTGCGATGCAAGAAGAATATCCGAAGGTTATCAAACCTGAGGAGGTTGTTAAGTTATTAGGACAAGAGTATTTCGATAAAGATTTATACGAAACCAACGATACTGCTGGTGTAGTAACAGGCTTGGCTTGGACACCCGTTGGTGGAGATATTTTATTCATAGAATCAATCTTGAATCGTGGGAAAGGTGGTATTACTTTATCTGGCCAGTTGGGTGATGTCATGAAAGAATCTGCTATGGCAGCGCTTTCGTACCTCAGAGCACATGCTGATGAGTATGGAATTGATTACAGAATTTTTGATAACTACAACCTCCATGTTCACGTTCCTGCAGGTGCAGTACCTAAAGATGGCCCGTCGGCTGGTATCACCATGACAACGTCTATTGCTTCGGCTTTAACACAGCGTAAAGTAAGACCTCATTTGGCGATGACTGGCGAAGTAACGCTTCGTGGCAAAGTTTTGCCTGTAGGTGGTATCAAGGAGAAAATTCTAGCCGCAAAGCGTGCAGGTATTCAAGAGATTATTTTATGTCATAAAAATAGAAAAGACGTTGAAGAAATAACGCCTTCTTATATTTCAGACCTTACTTTCCACTATGTGGATATGGTTGATGAAGTATTACAGATTGCCTTGATGGAAGAAAAGGTTTCCAAACCGATTAACTTTATTTTTCCAGAAGACAAACGAGAAGTAGTTTTGAATTAGTCATAAAAAAAGCGGAAGATTTAGGTCTTCCGCTTTTTTAGTTAATAGTCGATTATTACTTCACCGACAACACTTTAAATTCTGTTCTACGGTTTAGCTGGTGCTCTTCCTCTGTACAGTTTACACCATCAGCACATTTGTTTACTAGCTGACTTTCGCCATACCCTTTCGCGACAATTCTGGATGGAGCAATCCCCTTTGAAATGATATAGGCTACTGCTGCATCTGCTCTTCGTTGCGATAATTTAGCATTGTATTCTGCTGTTGCTCTTGAATCGGTATGTGAACCTAATTCTAACTTAATAGTTGGGTTATCATTTAAGATTTGTACGATTTTATCTAATTCTGGCGAAGCATCACTCCTAATATTAGATTTATCTAAATCATAATAAATCGGGGCAATCTGAAACAGCTTTGTAATCTCTTTTCCTACTTCTGGCTTATCTAATTTTATCGATGCATAGAAAGTAGTATCTGTTTCTGCTTTCGTTAAAAGTTCTAAAGGAATTGATTTACCAACCATCGTAAAGGGCTCACGCTTGGTAAAATAGCCATTCTTTTCCGTTACAATTGTGTAAGATTTATCTTCTTCCATTTTCACCTTGCCAAACGTACCTTCTGCTTTGGTATAAATCTCATCAATCGCTTGATTAGTTGAATTATCAATAATTGCCACCTTTACTTCGTCAAGTGGCTGATTATTCATATCGGTAATGCTTCCTGCTAAAAAGTAACGGATAATTTTCTTTTTAGGCGTTTCTTTGGCAATTACTGGAACATCGTATTTTTTATCAGGCTGTGTATTTTCGTAATAATAAATGTCATCATCACCTTTCCCTGAATCTCGGTTTGAGGCAAAATATCCTTTTGTAGAATCAATGGCTACTAAACCAAAATCATCAAAACGAGAATTCAATGGAATCCCTAAATGCTCTACCGTGATTTCTCCATTTTTACGAACAGCCACAAATAAATCTAAACCGCCTAGTCCTGCATGCCCATCTGAAGAGAAATATAATTTTCCGTCCGCAGAAACATAAGGAAACATTTCATCGCCAGCGGTATTAATATCACCCCCTAAATTGATGGCTCTACCGAATCTTCCTGCATTGTCAATATTAGCACGGTATAAATCTATTCCGCCTTTTCCTCCAGCACGGTTTGAACCAAAATAAAGTGTTTTATTATCTGCTGAGAAAGATGGACAACCATCCCACGCCAACGAATCTGACACTGAAATCATTTCGGGTTCGGTCCAAACGCCATCTATATTTCTTGAAATGTATAAATCTACATCTGGTGATGCGTCCGAACGCTTTCCTGCATTTCCCCTAGCAAACACCATCATTTTACCATCTTTAGAAAATGTTGGCGTTCCTTCATTTGCATTATTTTTAAAGATGGTCGTGCTAAAAAGCGAAGGGTTTCCTAATTCGGTTGGACTGTTCAACGAAGCTTTGTATAAACCTAAATAAGGTAAACCATTATTTTTATAGATAATATCTTTGCGTGAAGCTGTAAAAATCAAATCATTTCCTTGAATAATGGGTGCAAATTCTGCTCCTGTAGAATTGATATTCAAAGGTTTTAATTCAATATAGGTTTTTTTATTGGCCAAGGCTTCTACTTCTTCTAACTGGTCTATTTCAGCTTGTGCTTTGTTTTTATATATTTTACTAGGCACGCCAGAAAGATATTTCTCGAGATTTTGGGCAGCTTCTTGGTATTTACCTTGCATTTTCTGCGTGGTTGCTAAATGATAACGCAAATCATTTTCTCTACTCCCAGCGGCCAATGCTTTTTCGTAATATTCGCCTGCGAGAATCGCACGGTTGGATAATCGGTATGACTCAGCAATTAAATAATTTGTTTTACCCAATTCGTAATTTGCTGCAGATGCCTTTTGTAATTCTTTAATGGCTAGTTCGTATTCACCATTGTCAAATTTTTTCTGACCTTTTTTAAACGATTGTAGTGCTGAATTACAACTATTCAACAAGATAACCGCTGCGAAAAGAGATATAAGTTGACGAAATTTTTGCATAGTTTTCTTTAAGAGAATTGATTTGATTAATCTGAGAACCTCGTATCTGTGCATTTAGCTCATTACTAAGTTTCAACTTTAATTATTGTCTTTGCTTGGTATTAATATAAAACTGAAACCATTCAGCATTACGGTAAATATAACCATTTTATAAACGAGTTTTTGTCTAAAATGATTGTACTTAATAGATTTTAATTTAGCGTGAGGAATCAAAGCAAACTAAAATCTAAAAAATCACCTCTACGAGCCATCTGTTTTATCTAAAAACACGCTATGATTTACCTATAAATGCTACTAAAAAAATCATCGAAAAAAATATTTGCAAATTTGTACTTTAATAAGTATCTAAAATATAAAATTTATTGTACCTTTGCGAGCCTTTTACTAAAAGGCAGTATTTAAGTTTCTGAAAGTGAATAACTTATTTTTTATTTCTTGATATTTTATCTTGCTAGTAAGTAGCTTAAAAAATTTATTTTACAGCAGTGATGTTGCAATATTTTAACTAAGACATCTGCGATTTAGAACAGACAATTTTTCTAAAATCGTTGATAAAATTAACAATGAGAAAGCGAATCGAAAAAGAAGATTTGGGCTTCGAAAGAAGACAACAAACTCGTGAAAGAAAAGACGAGTTAAGCCGCGAATTAGGACGTGAAGTGCCTGCAAGAAGGACTTACGGAGGTGATGCAGAACGCAGACCACAGGGTGAAAGAAGAGAGTTTAGCTCGGAACGCCGTGATTTTAAACCACAAGGCGAGAGAAGAGATTTTAACTCAGGGGAACGCCGTGAGTTCAAACCGCAAGGCGAGAGAAGAGAATTTAACTCAGGTGAACGTCGTGAATTCAAACCACAAGGCGAGAGAAGAGAATTTAACTCGGGTGAACGTCGTGAATTCAAACCACAAGGTGAAAGAAGAGAATTTAATTCGGGTGAACGTCGTGAATTCAAACCTCAAGGCGAGAGAAGAGAATTTAACTCGGGTGAACGTCGTGAGTTCAAACCACAAGGTGAAAGAAG